>CAKPVT010000037.1 GCA_934196125.1 uncultured Streptococcus sp.
GAAGGTGATGCGAGGGGAACGCTTCGAGGGCAAGAAGGCTTTTCTAACTCAAATTGAGCCCTTCTTTAACGAGTTTAAAAATAATTTCTAGATATTGAAAATATTATTTGGAGAGCACAAGGATATAGAATAATAGAGATGCAAAAAAGCAGTTCATATCGAACTGCTTTCATAGACTACATATTATTGTCATCAGAAAACCACTAGCTGTGCTAGTGGTTCAGTGTAGCTTTCAGCGTGGTATAAAAAAATCCCCCTAAAATGATATGTTAGAAAAGGTTTCCCGACCACAAACTAATATACATAAGGAGGCCCCTGATGAAACAGGATAATAATAGTTTAGCACATACCACATGGAATTGTAAGTATCGTATTGTTTTCGCCCCAAAATACCGTCGACAAATTGTATATGGAAAATATAAGGCAAGTATCGGTCAGATTATACGTCAATTATGTGACCGTAAAGGAGTAGAGATTCATGAAGCAGAAGCGTGTAAAGATCATATTCATATGTTAGTGAGTATTCCACCAAAACTGAGTGTTTCATCCTTTATGGGCTATTTAAAAGGAAAAAGCAGTTTAATGATTTTTGATAGACATGCCAATCTAATAAAAGGGAGAAAACGAAGAAACATAAAAATAATGACAACTTTAGTCAGTTTGATTAGTAGGGTTTATCATCAAAAATAAAACTCTGAGACTTTATTGCCTCAGAGTTTTGTGTGTAGAATTATTTTTGTTCTTCTGTGAAGAAAGCATTATATAAAGCGCGGACGGCTTGTTTTTCTTGTTCTGTTTGGGTTACAAACATGACAGAAACTTCACTTGAACCTTGAGAAATCATTTCAAGGTTGATGTGTTTATCTGAAAGAGCTTTGGTTGCTGTAGCAGTTACCCCGATATGGTTTTTCATGTCTTCACCAACAATCATGATGATTGAAAGATTGTGCTCGATATCAACTTCATCAACACCTAACTCTCGTGTGAGGTAAGAGATAATTTCTTGTTCTTTGATTGGTGTTAATTCGCGTTCGTGGACGATAACTGACATATCGTCGATACCTGTTGGCATGTGTTCCCAACGGATATTGAGGTCTTCTAAAATTTGGAGGACTTTTCGACCAAATCCGACTTCGCGGTTCATGAGGTATTTAGACATGTTGATACTAGCGAAGTTATCATCTGCAGCGATACCGATGACAGGAATTGTAGGTCCGCTGTGTTTTAAAGTAATACGTGTCCCTGGATGGTCAGGATTATTTGTATTTTTAATGACAAGTGGAATTTTACCACGATAGGCAGGAATCAACGCTTCGTCATGTAGGACAGAGAACCCTGCATAGGCAAGCTCACGCATTTCTCTGTATGTTAATTCTTTAATAGTGTAGGGTTTATGGACAACGCCTGGGTGGGCTGCAAAAATACCATTAACATCAGTAAAGTTTTCATATAAATCAGCTTTGACACCAGCGGCAACGATAGAACCTGAAATATCTGATCCACCACGTGAGAAGGTACAAATTTGCCCATCGGTTGTTACACCAAAGAAGCCAGGGATAACAAGGACTTCTTCAGAATCACGTAATTCTTCAAGCTTGTCATAACTTGATGGAAGAATACGAGCGTTTCCTGGCTCACTAGATACGATGATTCCAGCCTCTTTAGGGTGAATATAACGAGCAGCAATACCATTTTTACGGAAGTATTCCGCAACGAGTTTTGCGTTATTGTCCTCACCAGCTGCTAGGAAGGTATCATAAAGAAAATCATTTCCGTCGATAGGAAGAGTTGCAAGATTTGTAATGGCACCAGCAATTTTGCTCACGATAGAAGAGTTTAAACCGAGTTCTTCTGCCATGGCTTGATAACGATTGATAATCCATTCTTGCGCAGCAGTAACGTCATCGCCGGCTGTATATGTTTTGTAGTATTTAATAAGGGCGTCTGTTACCTTGGTATCTTCAGCGTTACGCTTACCTGGGGCAGATACAACGACAAAGCGTCGTTCTGAGTCTGATTTAACAATGTTCAATACTTTTTTTAGTTGCTCAGCAGAAGCGAGCGAGCTACCACCAAATTTGATTACTTTCATGACTTCTCCAAAACTTAAATTTGTAAACAATTATAGCAAAATTCTGAAAATTTGTCAGTAGTTTTTAAAAGAAAAAGATAGTATAATAGAGGAATGGAAAATTTTAATGCTATTATTTTTGATATGGACGGTGTATTATTTGATACAGAGACTTTTTATTATCATAGACGTGAAAAATTTTTAGCTGAAAAAGGAATTGGTATCAAGCATTTACCACCTAGTTTTTTTATCGGTGGAAACATGAAACAAATTTGGCGAGATATTTTACGTGATGATTATGAGAATTGGGATATTCACCAATTGCAAGAAGAATATACAATCTATAAGCATAATCACCCACTTCCTTATAAGGATTTAATTTTTCCAGATACTTTTGAAGTGATTAAGAAGTTTTATGATAATGGTTATCGTTTGGGCTTAGCATCAAGTTCAACAAAACATGATATTTTAAAGGCTTTAGACGATACAAAGATGAGAGCGTATTTCTCAGTTATTTTATCGGGGGAAGAATTTCCAAAAGGAAAACCTCATCCAGCTATTTATCAGGAAGCTGCTCGGCAATTAGGAACGAATCATGATAATATTTTGGTTGTTGAGGACAGTGAAAAAGGTATTCAAGCAGGTGTTTCTGCTGACTTGCAAGTTTGGGCAATTGAAGATAAGTTATTTGGAATGAACCAAAGCAAGGCAAATCGCTTGGTTAACAATTTGACGCAGATTTTTGAAGAACTTGTTGATTAAAGTAAGAAAGGCGAGGAAAGGTAGCCGAAATTATCGCTAGTTTTCCATTTTTTTATTACAATCATTTGATTCTTGAATTATTTATATATCAAATTATTTTTGTGAAAAAGCAGTTTTTACTTGATAAAAAAAGAAATAATATGCTAAAATAGCACTGGCTAAATAGTTAAATTATCAAACTATTTTTGTCCTATTTATTGGAGGTAAATAGATGTCTTTTAATAATGTTATTTATGAAAAGGGCGAAGTGGCAACTTTAACCTTGAATCGTCCTGATATTTCAAACGGCTTTAATATCCCGGCATGTCAAGAGATTCTTGAAGTTTTAGATAACGTTAAATCAGATGATTCTGTCAAGATTTTGGTTATTAAGGCAGTTGGAAAAGTTTTTTCAATTGGCGGTGATTTGGCAGAAATGCAACGTGCCGTAGAATCTGACAATGTTGAATCATTGGTTGAAATTGCTAGTTTGGTTAATAAAATTTCATTTGCAATGAAAAAATTGTCAAAGCCAGTTATTATGAGTGTGGATGGTGCGGTTGCGGGAGCAGCTGCAAATATGGCTGTCGCTGCAGATTTTGTTGTTGCTAGTGAAAAAGCTAAATTCATTCAAGCTTTTGTTGGTGTAGGTCTTGCGCCAGATGCTGGAGGCCTTTTCTTAATGAGCCGTGCGATTGGTACAACTCGTGCTATTCAATTGGCAATGACTGGAGAAGGTTTAAATGCCCAAAAAGCGCTTGAATATGGCATTGTTTACCGACTGTGCGAGTCTGAAAAGCTTGAACGAACAACAAATCAACTCACAAAACGTTTGCTACGAGGATCAGCAAATTCTTACCGTGCGATTAAAGAAATGTCATGGAAGGCATCTTTTGAAGGCTGGGAAGATTATACGTCACTTGAATTGCAACTTCAAGAAGAACTAGCATTTAAGGAAGATTTTAAAGAGGGCATCCGTGCTTTTGCTGAAAAACGTCGTCCAAAATTTTCAGGAAAGTAATGTAAGAAGATGATTCGATTTTTAAATTATTGAATGGAAGAATCTTAAATATCTTGCAAAATGTTTTGATGTTTGATATACTTTGACTGTCAAAGTTTATTTAGGAGGTGAAATCTTGGATTATAATAGAATCAATGAATACCTTGTTGATATTTTTAACCGTGTTCAAGTCATTGAAGAGACAAGTCTAAGAACAAGTCAGTTCAATGATGTTTCATTAAAAGAAATGCATACCATTGAGATTATTGGTAAAAATTCTAATGTTACTCCAAGTGATATTGCTCGTGAGTTGATGTTAACGCTCGGAACAATAACCACTAGCCTGAATAAACTTGAGGCAAAAGGTTATATTGAAAGACGACGTTCAAAATTGGACCGCCGTGTTGTTCACTTAACTTTGACAAAAAAAGGAAGATTACTAGACAGACTTCATCATAAATTCCACAAAAATATGGTTATCCATATTGCGGAAGATATGAATGAAGAGGAATTTGAAGCCTTGGCTCAAGGGTTGAAGAATCTTCATAAGTTTCTTGAGGAGTTAATGTAATAATGGTATTTGCAAGAATTGCTCAGGCAGCAGCCTATGCCCCTGAACAAGTGATTACAAACGATGATTTGTCGAAAATTATGGATACTAGTGATGAATGGATTTCATCGCGTACTGGTATCAAAAGACGACACATCACTCGAAATGAAACAACTAGTGATTTAGGGACACAAGTTGCCAAGCAACTGATTTCTAAAGCTGGTTTATCGGCTGAGGATATTGACTTTATCATTGTTGCAACGATAACCCCTGATAGTTTAATGCCTTCTACGGCAGCATGTATTCAAGCGAATGTTGGTGCGGTTAATGCCTTTGCAATGGATTTGACGGCAGCATGTAGTGGTTTTGTATTTGCTTCGGCAACTGCGGATAAATTCATCCAGTCAGGTATGTACAAAAAAGGAATTGTGATTGGCGCTGAGACTTTGTCAAAAACGTTAGACTGGTCTGAACGTAGTAGTTCGGTTTTGTTTGGCGATGGTGCTGGTGGTGTTTTGATTGAGGCTTCTGAAACAAAACATTTCTTAGCCGAATCACTCCATACAGACGGCAGTCGTGGGCTTAGTTTAACTTCAGGGAAAGTTGGCTTGTCTTCACCATTTTCAGAAGAAGAAACTGATGATAAATTCTTAAAAATGGATGGTAGAGCAATTTTTGATTTTGCAATCCGTGACGTTTCTAAGAGTATCAAGGCTTTAATTGAAGCTTCTGATGTGGCAGCTGAAGATTTGGATTATTTGTTTTTACACCAAGCTAATATCCGTATTTTAGATAAAATTGCTAAAAAAATTGGTGTTGATGTAGATAAACTTCCAGCTAACATGATGGAATATGGAAATACCAGTGCAGCAAGTATTCCGATTCTTTTATCTGAGTATGTTGATAAAGGATGCATTAAATTAGATGGTTCACAAACAGTTCTTTTCTCTGCTTTTGGTGGAGGTTTGACATGGGGCGGTCTAATTGTTAAAATTTAGTTATAAAACTTGTGTATAAGCACAAGATAAAATTTTTATTTATATTTATAAGGAGAAATAAACATGGTAGTATTTGAAAAAGTACAAGAAATTATCGTTGAAGAACTTGGTAAAGAGACAGATGAAGTAAAATTGGAAACTACTTTCGATGAACTTGATGCTGATTCGCTTGATGTTTTCCAAGTTATTTCAGAAATCGAAGATGAATTCGACATCCAAATTGAAACTGAAGAAGGTCTTAATACTGTAGGTGACTTGGTTGCTTACGTTGAAGAAAAAACAAAATAATAGCATGGCTGGAGTTGGTGCTAAAAACTAACTCCACTATATTTAGTAGGAAGGGTTGTGGGATATGTAACTAAGACATTAGTGCTTATCTTACTCCCTCTCTTCTTATTATGATAGTTTGACTATCAAATTATTGTTTTATAAAGACTAAGAAGGTTTAATATGAAAACACGTATAACAGAATTATTAAATATAAAATATCCAATTTTTCAAGGAGGAATGGCATGGGTTGCTGATGGAGATCTAGCTGGTGCTGTTTCTAATGCTGGTGGTTTAGGTATTATCGGTGGTGGTAATGCCCCAAAAGAAGTTGTTAAAGCTAATATCGATAAAGTTAAAGAAATTACAGACAAACCTTTTGGTGTCAATATTATGCTTTTATCACCATTTGTTGATGATATTGTAGATTTGGTCATTGAAGAAGGTGTAAAAGTTGTCACAACAGGTGCTGGTAACCCTGGTAAATACATGGAACGTTTCCATGAAGCAGGTATTACAGTTATTCCAGTTGTTCCAAGTGTTGCTCTTGCAAAACGTATGGAAAAATTAGGTGCTGATGCGGTTATCGCAGAAGGTATGGAAGCTGGTGGACACATCGGTAAATTGACAACAATGACACTTGTTCGTCAAGTTGTGGATGCGGTAAATATTCCCGTTGTCGGTGCTGGTGGTGTTGGTGATGGACGTGGTGCTGCAGCGATCTTTATGCTTGGTGCGGAAGCTATTCAAGTTGGAACACGCTTTGCAGTTTCTAAAGAATCTAATGCACACCAAAACTTTAAAGATAAAATCTTGAAAGCAAAAGATATTGATACCGTTATTTCAGCGTCAGTTGTCGGACACCCAGTTCGTGCTGTCAAAAATAAATTAACAACATCATATGCACATGCTGAAAAAGATTTCCTAGCTGGACGTAAGACGGCGGAAGATATTGAAGCGCTTGGAGCAGGTGCTTTACGTAATGCGGTTGTTGACGGTGATGTTGTTACTGGTTCAGTTATGGCTGGTCAGATTGCAGGTCTTATTCGTAAAGAAGAAACTTGTGAAGAAATCTTGAAAGACCTTTACTATGGTGCTCAAGAAGTCATCTTGGAAGAAGCTAAACGTTGGTCTGATTAGTGATAAAGACTAAAAAACTTTAATATAAAATAAACCAATTTTCCCGCTTAGGAGGATTTAATGACAAAAACAGCCTTTTTATTTGCCGGTCAAGGGGCTCAAAAACTTGGGATGGCAAGTGATTTATATGAGAAATATCCTATTGTTAGAGAAACTTTTGAACAAGCTAGCAGCATTCTCGGATATGGTATTCGTGAATTAATTGACAATGAGGAAGATAAACTCAACCAAACTCGCTATACTCAACCAGCGATTTTGACAACTTCGGTTGCCATTTTCCGCTTGTTGCAAGAAAAGGAATATCATCCTGATATGGTGGCTGGTCTTTCTCTTGGTGAATATTCTGCTTTGGTGGCTTCAGGTGCTTTAAGTTTTGAAGATGCCGTTGCGCTTGTTGCTAAGCGTGGTGAATTTATGGAAACAGCGGCGCCAGCTAGTACTGGAAAAATGTTTGCTGTCATGAATACAGAGGCTTCATTGATTGAAGAAATTTGTCAAAAGGCTTCTAGCAAGGGAATTGTGACACCTGCTAACTACAATACACCTGCACAAATCGTTATCGGTGGAGAAACAGAAGCCGTTAATTATGCCGTTGAGTTGCTAAAAGAAGCAGGCGTAAAACGTTTAATTCCTTTGAAAGTTTCAGGACCTTTCCATACTGTTTTACTACAATCTGCTAGTGAACGTTTGGCAGAGGTTCTTGATAAGGTGACATTTTCTGAATTTCAAGTTCCTTTAATTGGCAATACAGAAGCAAAAGTTATGGACCATGCTGATATTAAAGCTTTACTTGCTAGACAAGTTAAGGAGCCTGTTCGTTTTTATGATTCTATCGAAACAATGCGTGAGCTTGGAATGACAGAAGTTATCGAAATTGGTCCTGGTAAAGTTTTGAGCGGATTTCTTCGTAAAATCGATAAGGCTATTCCAGTCTCAACGGTTGAAGATGAAGCTAGCTTAGAAGCTTTGCTAGAAAAATAGGAGAAAATCATGGAAGTCAAAGATAAAAATGTTTTCGTAACGGGTTCAACTCGCGGAATTGGTTTAGCTATCGCACGTCAATTTGCTAGTCTTGGCGCTAATATTGTCCTTAATGGGCGTTCTGAAATTGCGCAAGATTTGATTGATAGTTTTAAAGACTATCACGTTAAAGTGATTGCTATTTCGGGTGATGTGTCAAATTTTGACGATGCTAAGCGTATGGTTGATGAAGCTATCAACAGGCTTGGTTCTGTTGATATTTTAGTTAATAACGCAGGTATTACCAACGATAAATTAATGCTAAAAATGTCAGAAGCTGATTTTGAGTCTGTGCTTAAAGTTAATTTGACTGGTGCGTTTAACATGACACAATCAGTCTTAAAACCGATGACACGTGCTCGTCAAGGTGCTATCATTAACCTATCAAGCGTTGTTGGTTTGACTGGCAATGTTGGACAAGCTAACTACGCTGCTTCAAAAGCTGGTTTGATTGGTTTTACGAAATCAGTTGCTCGTGAAGTAGCTGCGCGCGGTGTTCGTGTTAATGCTATTGCCCCTGGTTTTATTGAATCAGATATGACTGATGCGATTCCTGAAAAAATGCAAGAAGCGATTTTGGCAGAAATTCCAATGAAACGCATTGGTAAAGCTGAAGAAGTGGCTTCTGTTGCTAGTTTCTTAGCACAGCAAGATTACTTGACAGGTCAAGTGATTGCTATCGACGGTGGTATGACAATGCAATAATCGATTGCTTTGTCTTGATGATTTTAATTAGAGTTGAAAATTTCTCTTAAAAGGAGACAAAAATGACATTAAATAGAGTTGTAGTTACAGGCTACGGTTTAACATCCCCTATCGGAAATACACCAGAAGAGTTTTGGAATAATCTTCACGACGGTAAAATTGGTATTGGACCAATCACTAAATTTGATAGTTCTGAAATTCCTGTTCACAATGCTGGTGAAATTCACGATTTTCCATTTGATAAATACTTTGTTCGCAAAGATAAAAATCGTATGGACCAATATTCACTTTATGCGATTTATGCGACTTTAGAAGCTCTTGAAAATGCAAAACTGGATATGGACACTATTGACCGTGACCGTACAGGTGTTATCGTGTCATCTGGTATTGGTGGTTTGCAAGAAATGCAAGAGCAAACTATTCGTATGCACGAAAAAGGAATCAAACGTATTCAACCAATGTTCATTCCGAAAGCTTTGTCAAATATGGCTGCAGGAAACATTGCTTTGCGTATTGGTGCTCGTGGTGTATGTAAATCAATCACAACAGCTTGTGCCTCATCTAATGATGCAATCGGTGAAGCTTTCCGTGAAATTAAATTCGGTTATCATGATGTGATCTTAGCTGGTGGTGCTGAATCAACAATCAATGAAATCGGTATTGGAGGTTTCAACGCCTTGACTGCCCTTTCAACAACAGAAGACCCAGCTCGCTCTGCTATTCCATTTGATAAAGACCGTAACGGTTTTGTGATGAGCGAAGGTGCAGGTGTCCTTGTTCTTGAAAGCCTTGAACACGCTCAAAAACGTGGCGCAACAATCCTTGCTGAAGTTGTTGGTTATGGTAGCAACTGTGACGCTTATCACCAAACAACACCAACACCAGACGGTTCTGGTGCGGCTAAAGCGATTAAATTGGCTATTAAAGAAGCAGGTATTTCTCCAGAAGATGTGGACTATGTCAATGCACACGGGACTTCTACACAAGCCAATGAAAAAGGCGAAAGCAAAGCCATCGTAACAGTTCTTGGTAAAGATGTTCCAGTTTCTTCAACAAAATCATTTACTGGTCACCTTCTTGGTGCTGCTGGTGCTGTTGAAGCTGTTGCTACTATCGAAGCACTTCGTCATAACTACATTCCAATGACAGCTGGTACACGTGAGTTGTCAGAAGATATTGAAGCCAATGTCGTTTATGGACAAGGTCAAGAAGCAGAGCTAGAATATGCTATTTCAAATACATTTGGCTTTGGTGGACACAATGCTGTTTTAGCATTTAAACGTTGGGAGGCGTAATGGTGGATATTTCAGAAGTAAAAGATTTGATGGCACAATTTGACCAATCAAGTTTACGTGAATTTTCATTTAAAATAGGTGAAGCTGAATTGACATTTAGTAAAAATGAATACACTTCACCAGTAGTACCACAACAAGCTAGTCAAGCTCCTGCTACGGCACCAGTTGAAGTAGCAGCAACTGCTCCTGTGGCCCCTGCGCAAGTAGCAAGCGATTCTGAAGAAACAGTTGTTGATACTGATATTTTTGCTGAAGGTGATGAAGTAACAAGTCCTCTTGTGGGTGTGGCTTATCTTGCTCCAGCTCCTGATAAACCAGCCTTTGTTTCAGTTGGAGATTCTGTTAAAAAAGGTCAAACATTGTTGATTATTGAGGCAATGAAAGTGATGAATGAAATTCCAGCTCCAAACGATGGTATTGTCACAGAAATTATGGTAAATAACGAAGATATTGTTGAATTTGGACAAGGATTGGTACGTATTAAATGATTGATATTAAACAAATTCGTGAAGCTTTGCCACACCGTTACCCGATGCTTTTGGTTGACCGTGTGCTTGAAGTGAGTGACGATGAAATTGTTGCAATTAAAAATGTGACAATCAATGAGCCGTTTTTCAATGGTCATTTTCCAGAATATCCAGTAATGCCAGGCGTTCTTATTATGGAGGCTCTTGCGCAAACTGCTGGTGTTTTGGAACTTTCAAAAGAAGAAAATAAAGGGAAACTAGTTTTCTACGCTGGAATGGATAAAGTTCGCTTCAAGAAACAAGTTGTTCCAGGTGACCAATTGATGATGACAGCAAAATTTGTCAAACGTCGTGGTACAATTGCTGTAGTTGAAGCAAAAGCAGAAGTTGACGGGAAATTAGCAGCTTCTGGTACATTGACATTTGCTATTGGCAGTTAAGAATAATAGTAGTTTAACGTAAACTGTGACAACATAAAGAATTTTGACAAGGGTTGCAAAGATGCAATTCCTGATAGGAGGATAAAAGCAGACGTATGTTTAAAAAATTATTAATTGCCAATCGTGGTGAGATTGCGGTGCGTATTATTCGTGCAGCGCGTGAATTGGGAATCAATACGGTAGCTGTCTATTCTGAAGCGGATAAAAATTCTTTGCATACAATTTTGGCTGATGAAGCAATCTGTATCGGTCCAGCTCGTTCAACCGATTCTTATCTTAATATGAATGCTGTCTTGTCAGCTGCTATTGTGACAGGAGCGCAAGCCATTCACCCAGGTTTTGGTTTTTTAAGTGAAAATTCAAAATTTGCTACCATGTGTGAAGAAATGCACATCAAATTTATCGGTCCTAGTGCTGAAATCATGGATAAAATGGGTGATAAAATCAATGCTCGTGCTGAAATGATTGCTGCAAACGTACCTGTTATTCCTGGTTCTGACGGTGAGGTATTTACTGCAGAGGAAGCACTTGAAGTGGCTGATAGGCTTGGTTATCCTGTTATGCTAAAAGCTTCTGCTGGTGGCGGTGGTAAAGGAATTCGAAAAGTCGAATCTGCAGAAGAACTTGTACCTGCCTTTGAATCAGCTTCACAAGAAGCTTTGGCGGCTTTCGGTAACGGTGCCATGTACATCGAAAAAGTCATCTATCCAGCTCGACACATCGAAGTTCAAATTTTAGGTGATTCTCATGACAATGTCGTTCATCTTGGTGAACGTGACTGCTCTCTTCAGCGTAATAACCAAAAAGTTTTAGAAGAAAGTCCATCAGTTGCCATTGGTAAAACCTTACGTGCTCAAATTGGCGATGCCGCTATTCGTGCCGCAAAAGCAGTTCGCTATGAAAATGCAGGTACGATTGAATTCTTGCTTGACGAGAAAACCTCAGAATTTTACTTTATGGAAATGAACACACGTGTTCAGGTAGAACACCCTGTCACTGAGTTTGTTACTGGTGTTGATATTGTTAAGGAACAAATTCGTATTGCAGCAGGTCAACCATTATCTGTGACACAAGATGATATTACAATCACAGGTCATGCGATTGAATGTCGTATTAATGCTGAAAATCCGAAATTCAATTTTGCACCGAGCCCTGGTAAAATTACAGATTTGTATTTGCCAAGTGGTGGTGTTGGATTACGTGTCGATTCAGCTGTTTACAATGGCTATAGTATTCCACCTTATTATGACAGTATGATTGCTAAAATTATTGTTCATGGTGAAAATCGATTTGATGCCCTGATGAAAATGCAGCGTGCCCTTTATGAGTTAGAAATTGAAGGTGTTACCACAAATGCAGAATTCCAAATGGATTTAATTTCAGATGAGCATGTCATCGCTGGAGACTACGATACGTCATTCTTGATGGAGACTTTCTTGCCAAATTATAATAAAGAAAATGATTAGGAGATTTCATGGCTTTATTTAGTAAAAAAGATAAATACATTCGAATTACTCCCAATAACTCCCTAAGCCAATCAGCGCCTCGTGAAGTCCCAGAGGTACCTGATGAATTGTTTGCAAAGTGCCCAGCTTGTAAGCATATGATTTATCAAAAGGATTTAGGAGTGGCAAAAATTTGTCCAGCTTGTTCTTATAATTTCCGAATATCTGCCAAAGAGCGCTTAGCTATTACCGTAGATGAAGGAAGTTTTGAGGAACTCTTTACTGGGTTACAAACGCAAGACCCTCTTAAATTCTCGGGTTACCAAGAAAAAATAGCTACAATGCGAGAAAAAACTGGACTTGATGAAGCTGTTTTGACTGGTAAGGCTTTGATAAAAGGTCAAAAAGTGGCGCTTGCCATTATGGATTCAAACTTTATCATGGCATCAATGGGGACAGTTGTTGGTGAAAAAATAACACGCTTATTCGAATTAGCAATTGAAGAAAAGCTACCTGTTGTCATTTTCACAGCATCAGGTGGTGCTCGTATGCAAGAAGGTATTATGAGCTTGATGCAAATGGCAAAAATTTCAGCTGCTGTTAAGCGTCATTCTGAAGCTGGTCTGTTTTATTTAACGATTTTGACCGACCCTACAACGGGTGGTGTGACAGCAAGTTTTGCTATGGAAGGTGATATTATTATTGCTGAGCCACAAGCTTTAGTCGGTTTTGCTGGTCGTCGTGTTATTGAGACAACGGTGCGCGAAAACTTACCTGAAGATTTCCAAAGAGCAGAGTTTCTTTTGGAACATGGTTTTGTGGATGCCATTGTCAAACGTACGGAAATGCCAGATGTTATTGCTAAATTAGCTGCGTTTCATGGAGGTGCTAAATGAGTAGCAATGTATCAAGGATATTGAAAGAAGCGCGTGATCAAGGACGTTTGACAACCTTGGAATACGCTGAACTCATTTTTGATGATTTCATGGAACTTCATGGCGATCGTCATTTTGCTGATGATGGTGCCGTTGTTGGAGGTATTGCTCGCCTTGATGGTCGTCCTGTGACAGTCATTGGTATTCAAAAAGGAAAAAATTTACAAGAAAATCTCAAACGCAACTTTGGTCAACCAAATCCAGAAGGTTACCGTAAAGCTCTTCGATTGATGAAGCAAGCTGAAAAATTCGGTCGTCCTGTCGTTACGTTTATCAATACAGCTGGAGCTTATCCTGGTGTTGGGGCTGAGGAACGTGGGCAAGGAGAAGCTATTGCACGTAATCTGCTTGAAATGAGTGACCTTAAAGTGCCGATTATTGCTATTATTATTGGTGAAGGTGGTTCTGGGGGTGCTCTTGCACTTGCTGTGGCTGATAGAGTATGGATGCTTGAACATAGTATGTATGCTATTTTGAGTCCAGAAGGTTTTGCGTCAATCCTTTGGAAAGATGGTTCACGAGCAACTGAGGCTGCTGAATTGATGAAAATTACTGCTGGAGAACTTTACAACATGGATGTTATTGATAAAGTTATTCCAGAGCACGGTTATTTTTCAAGTGAAATCGTTGAAATGATTAAAACAAATCTAATCACTGAATTAGATGAGCTTAGTCAACTATCATTGGAACAACTCCTTGAAAGTCGTTATCAACGTTTTAGAAAATATTAAAAAATCCCGCTTGTGCTAGCCTCAAATCCTGAAAAATTTCTTGGTTTGAGGATGGTTCAAGGGGATTTTTATTGTATTCTGGTTTCTTTAGTAAAAAACACCTGCTAGTCAGTTGGCTAGCAGGATAATTTATTATTTAGGTGAGATGACTTCAGCTCCACCCATGTATGGACGAAGAACTTCTGGAATTGTTACAGAACCGTCTTCATTTTGGTAGTTTTCAAGGATTGCAGCGACTGTACGTCCAACGGCAAGACCTGAACCGTTAAGTGTGTGAAGGAGTTTAACTTTGCCGTCTGCTTCGTCACGGTAACGGATTTGGGCACGACGGGCTTGGAAATCTTCTGTATTTGAACAGCTTGAGATTTCACGGTAAGTATTTTGTGCTGGAATCCAAACTTCTAAATCATAAGTTTTAGCAGCTGAGAACCCCATATCGCCAGTACAAAGTGTGATAACACGGTATGGCAAACCAAGTTTTTGAAGAATATTTTCAGCGTTAGCCACCATTTTTTCCAATTCGTCGTATGATGTTTCAGGTTTAGAGAATTTCACCATTTCAACTTTGTGGAATTGGTGAAGACGAATCAAACCACGTGTGTCACGACCAGCAGAACCAGCTTCTGAACGGAATGATGGGCTCATTGCTGTGAAGTAAACTGGAAGTTCTTTACCGTCAAGGATTTCACCACGGTAGTAGTTTGTAAGTGGTACTTCCGCAGTTGGGATAAGAACGTAGTCAGAGTCAGCTAATTCAAATGTGTCCTCTTTGAATTTTGGATATTGACCGGTACCGAACATTGAGTCATGGTTGACCATGTAAGGTGGGATAACTTCTGTGTAACCTTCTTTAGCGTGTTCATCCAACATAAAGTTGTAGATAGCACGTTCTAGGCGAGCACCAAGTCCTTTGTAGAAAAGGAAGCGAGAGCCAGTAACTTTGGCACCACGTTCCCAGTCAAGAATACCAAGGTCCTCACCAAGGTCCCAGTGAGCTTTGATGTCAAAGTCAAAGTCACGAGGTGTACCCCAACGACGTACTTCCACGTTTTCATCTTCGTCAGCACCGACAGGAACATCAGAAGCAGGGAGGTTTGGAAGTGTTGCTGTGAATTCAGATAATTTTTCGTCGATTTCAGCAAGTTCAGCGTCAGTAGCTTTGATATCTGCTGACAATTTTTGCATTGCAGCGATTTGTTCAGAAGCATCTTCTTTGTTACGTTTTGCTTGTGCAATAGCTGCAGAAGCTGTGTTACGTTCAGCTTTAGCTGATTCTGATTTGATTAGCAATTCACGGCGTTTGTCGTCAAGTTCTTTAAGCTCAGCAAGTTTTTCAGCAGCAACGCCACGTGTAGCCAATTTTTTAGCGACTTCATCGAAATCGTTACGAATACGTTTGATGTCTAACATAGTTTTCCTCCAGTGGTTTCAGTGTTCATATGGCTAAATAAAGCTCAGATGAACAAAAAGCACAGCATGTAAACTTGCTGGAGCGCAAATGCGCGGTTCCATCCAGCTTCACATCCTGTGCACTTAATTTCTATTTAAATGAATTAACGGTAGAATTTCAGAATTATCACTTTATCTGCTCTCAACAACCGCAGACTTTCTGGAAAAGCTCAATTCCTACTTATCCGTACCAACTATTATACTAGATTTATTTCTTTTTGACAAATCTTGATAGTCTTTTTAAGATGACTTGAACAAGGGTCAGCATGCGAACAACTTTGTCATTTCCAATGTGCATGCGAGCCACTTTTAGGATTTTACCTGAGTCTTTTGAGGCAAAGAGAAATTTTCCTTTATCAGTGAAAACTTCGAAGTGACGACTGACTTTGTTGTGAGATACGTTAGCGCCGATTTTTTCGATGTTTTCCCAAGGAATTTGAATGTAGTCCTCGACGTTAGCATCACTGTAAAATTCGAGCCCCTTATCGCCAAGAAGAAACTTTCCAACCTTTCCTCCCATACCAAGATAAGAAACGCCAGTAGTTGTTAATTCAACGGTAGAATTAATTGATTGTGCCATGTAATCTCCTCTGAGTTTGCTTTTAGTTTATTATAACATAATAAAAAAAGAAGGACCGAAATTGAACTGCACCCCAAAAGTTGGACAGAAAAAATCTAACTTTTGGGGTGTTTTTGTATGAAATTGAGTTACGAAGAT
>CAKPVT010000038.1 GCA_934196125.1 uncultured Streptococcus sp.
ATTTTTTATGACAACAATAAACGTATCAAGACAAAATTAAAAGGACTTAGTCCTGTGCAATACAGAACTAAATCCTTTCAATAATTTATTGTCCAACTTTTTGGGGTCAGTACAAACCAACTTATTTTCACTTTATTTAGATTTTATATAGTTAACACCATCAGCTTTAGGTGCTACTGCTTTACCGAAAAAGGCAGCCAAAACGACAATTGTCAAAACGTATGGTGCTACTTTTAGGTAAACAGATGGGATACTTGCGAAGAATGGCAATTGTGCACCAATAATCGCAAGTGACTGTGACAATCCAAAGAACAAGCTCGAAAGCATTGCACCGATTGGATTCCAACGACCAAAAATCATGGCAGCTAAAGCAATGAATCCTGGACCAGCGATCGTTGTAACCGCAAAGTTATTAGAGATCGTTTGCGCATAAACAGCACCTCCGATACCACCAAAGAAACCTGAAATCATAACTCCAGCATAACGCATAAGATAGACATTGATTCCAAGCGTATCAGCAGCTTGGGGATGCTCACCAACAGAACGCAAGCGAAGTCCAAAACGTGTTTTGAAAATGATAAACCATGAAATAAACGACACTAAAATGGCAACGTAAGCAACTAATGACGTATTGTTAAAGAAAATTTGTCCAATAACTGGGATATCTTTTAAAATTGGGAATGAAAAACGTCCAAATGTTTCTGAGATGGTATCCGTCTGCCCTTTACCAAAAAGGTAACGACATTGAAAGACTGCAAATGAAGGTGCAATCAAATTCAATACAGTCCCAGAAACAACGTGGTCTGCTCGGAAATTAATTGTTGCGACAGCATGGATCAGTGAGTAAAGCACACCGACGAATCCAGCAACGATTGAGGCAACCCATGGTGTAGCATTTCCGAAAACATCTGCAAAGCTAAGGTTAAAGAGAACACCAGAGAATGCCCCCATGACCATAATCCCTTCAAGTCCCACATTTACAACACCAGCACGTTCAGAGAAAGTTCCGCCGATACTAGTAAAAATTAAAGGTGCAGAATAGATTAACATGGAAGAAACTAATAGGGCTAACATTGTTGTAAAACTCATTTTACTTTCCTCCTTCTACTTTTTTAGTTTTAAGAAAATGACGGATCATATAATCTGCCCCAACGAAGAAAATAACGAAAGCGGAAACAACATCAATAACTTCTGACGGAATACCACTCATACCTGTTTTACCGATTGAAAGAACAGCATACAAGAACGCAGCAAATGGAATACCAATAGCATTATTAACCGCAAGAAGCGAAACCGCCATACCATCCCAACCAATGCTTAATGAACTTGTTTGAGAATAAACGTTTTCAAACGTTCCTAGACCTTCTACTGTTCCACCAAGACCAGCAAGTGCTCCTGAGATAATCATTGAAATGATAATTAGGCGTTTAGCAGACATACCAGCATATTCTGCTGCATGTGGGTTAATACCAACAGATGTGATTTCGTAGCCAAGTGTTGTTTTCTTCATCATAAACCAGATGATAATAACAGCGATAAAAGCGATGAAAATACCAATATTCATACGTGAATTGTTTGTTAGTGCTGAGAGCCACTCTGTCTGATAAGAGGCATTTTCAGAAACTTTGATAGTTGCTTCTGTTGTACGCATGATATTGTCAGGAAAAACATTTTGGATAAGGTACTGTGTTGAATACAAAATGATATAGTTCATCATAATTGTGACAATAACTTCACTTGTTCCAAGGAATGCACGTAAAATACCAGGAATTGCACCAGCAATACCACCAGCAACAAGTCCGACAACAATAGTACAAATCACTAAAATTGGTTTTGGTAAATCAGGGAAAGAAAGTGCGAACCACACTGACATTACCCAACCGATCAAAGCTTGACCCGGAAGTCCAACATTGAAGAAACCAGCTTTTGAAGCAACCGAGAAACCAAGAGCGATTAAGATAAGCGGACCCATGGCACGGAAGATTTCACCGATATTTTTAATAGAACCAAATGCAGTATAAAGTAGGTCGTTATACCCCCAAAGAGGATTATAACCAAAGCAAAGCATGAGGATTGCCCCTAATAACATACCGAGAACCACGGCAATTAAAGGAATAGCCCATTTTTGTATTTTCTTAGACATTAGCATCCCCCTTTTCCACTTTTCCGCCAGCCATCAAAATACCAAGTTCTTGTTTATTGGTTTGGGCAGCGTCTAAGATACCTTGAATTTTACCATCATGAATAACGGCAATACGGTCGGAAACATCAAGGATTTCATCTAATTCAAAACTAATAACGAGTACAGCTTTTCCTTTATCACGCTCAGCAACAAGACGTTTGCGAATGTATTCAATCGCACCAACGTCTAGTCCACGTGTTGGTTGGTTAACAATCAACAAATCTGGATTACGATCAATTTCACGAGCGATAACTGCTTTTTGTTGGTTCCCACCAGAGAGGGCACCGCCTGCTACCAATTCACTAGCAGCGCGGACATCAAATTCTGCCATCAACTCACGGGCGTGTTCGTTTAATTTATTATAGTTCATGAAACCGTGTTTACTAAATGGTTCTTTATAGTATGTTTGAAGAGCGATATTTTCAGCAATTGTCATATCTAGAACCATACCATCACGATGACGATCTTCAGGAACATGACCAACGCCTAACTCTGTAATCTTACGAGGGCGTTCATTTGTCATGTCCACGCCTTTAATGATGACGTTACCTGATTCGACCTTACGAAGACCAGTGATTGCTTCAACAAGTTCACTTTGCCCATTACCATCGATACCAGCAATACCAACAATCTCACCTGAACGGACATCCAGAGAAAGTTCTTTGACCGCAGGAACACCACGATTTTCGTTAACAACTAAATCCTTAACGGAAAGAACAACGTCTTTTGGATTAGCAGGGATTTTTTCGGTTTTAAACGAGACAGCACGTCCAACCATCATCTCTGCTAATTCTTCACTTGTTGAATCAGCAACCGGTACTATTTGAATAGATTTTCCATGGCGAATAACTGTGACCCTATCAGCAACGGCACGAATTTCATCCAATTTATGTGTGATTAAGATGACTGATTTTCCTTCTTTAACCAAGTTACGCATAATATCAAGTAATTCAGCGATTTCAGAAGGTGTTAAAACAGCTGTTGGTTCGTCAAAGATAATAATATCGGCACCGCGATAAAGTGTTTTTAAAATTTCAACACGTTGTTGTGCTCCAACAGTAATATCTGAGATTTTAGCTGACGGATCGACTGCTAAACCGTATCTTTCAGATAACTCTTTGATTTCTTCAGTTGCTTTTTTTAGATTAAGAATCCCACCTTTTTTGGTTACCTCGTTACCTAAAATAATATTTTCAGCCACTGTAAAAGCTTTAACCAACATAAAGTGCTGGTGAACCATTCCGATTCCCATTTTAGCCGATTTTGAAGGTGAATCTAAGTGAGCAACTTCTCCCTTCACTAAGATTTCACCGCTTGTTGGTTGTAAAAGACCGGCAAGCATATTCATCAAAGTCGATTTTCCGGCACCATTTTCCCCAAGAAGGGCATGGATTTCACCTTTTTTGACTTCTAAATTGATATGGTCATTAGCTACAAAATCACCAAATTTTTTAGTAATTTCACGCATTTCAATGACTGTTTCTTGTGTCATATATGATCCTTTCAGTCTAATAATTAATAATTTTAGGTCAGTTAAGCCCACTAAATTCTCTAAAAGGAGTTTTTTAATGAACTTAACTGAGGTAAAATTGCTATTTCCCTCAGCCCTGAAAAAAGGCGACCTATTTGGTCGCTTCCTTCAAGAATGATGATTTTTAATCACTC
Source organism: uncultured Streptococcus sp. (assembly GCA_934196125.1). Taxonomy (GTDB): domain Bacteria; phylum Bacillota; class Bacilli; order Lactobacillales; family Streptococcaceae; genus Streptococcus. The sequence goes on from CAKPVT010000038.1 coordinate 3,848, forward strand.
AAACCATCACCAACAGTGATTTCACCATCGATGATTTTTTGTTTGGCAGTTTCAACCGCTTCTTTAATGCTATCAGAAAGGTTGTCTGTGACAACATCAACACCACCGTCTGCAAGACCGTATGTTTTTGTTGTGTTTCCGTTGAATTTTTCACCTTTAAGCTGTTCGTTAGAAATATCTTGAACAACTTGTCCTACTTCTTTAATTGTAGAAGTCAAAACAAAGTTAGAATCAACGTTATCAGATGATGTGTAGTCACCTTCTTCTGATTGGTCACGATCGACACCGATTACCCAAACTCTTTGGTCGCTATCAGCTGTTAATTTTTCATTGATTTCTTTGGCTTGCGAGAAGACACCTGTACCAGAACCGCCTGCGGCATGGTAGATAACATCTGCGCCACCTGCGTACATAGTAGCGGCGATTGTTTTACCTTTAGCAGAGTCTGAGTAAGAACCCACGTATTGCACATCAACTTTGATTGAGCTATCAACTGATGCCACACCAGCTTTGAAACCAGCTTCAAAACGTGTGATTGTATCTGATTCAACACCACCTACAAATCCAACGTGTTTTGTTTTTGTTTGCATAGCGGCTGCGATACCTGCAAGATAAGCACCTTCGTTGTCAGCAAACAAGACACTTTCAACGTTATCTTGATCAGAAACAACATCGTCAATGATAACATAGTTAACATCTTCGTTTTCTGGGGCAGCTTCTTCAACTGCATCATGAAGATTGTAACCAATAGCAAAAATCAAGTTATAACCGTTTGAAACAGCTGAATCAAGGTTAGTTGCATAGTCTGACTCGCTATCTGATTGGAAGTAAGTGTAATCAGTATCTTTTGTTAAATCATTTTCTTTACCCCAAGCTTGCAAACCTTCCCAAGCTGATTGGTTAAATGATTTATCATCAACACCACCTGTATCTGTTATAATGGCGGCTTTTACGCTAGAATCAGAGCTAGAGCTAGATGAATTTGAACGGCTACAAGCACCAAGTGCTAATGTTGCTACTGCAGCAAGTCCAAGACCAACAATTTTCTTGTTCATGAAAATGAACCCTCCTAAAAAACTTATAAGCAACACAGTTGCTAAATATATATCAAGCCAATTGGCTCAATGACACTTTTAAGAAGACTTTTTCAAGCCTTATAGACTGTGGCAATAAGCCACTTGACCGTCATCACGACCGTCCACCTTTGCTCTTCTATTTCATAACGTAAAAAATATTATTAATGTTAGTAACTACTATTAGCAGTTTCACCGTTGACAATTGCTACACCTGCAGAAGTTCCAATTCGTGTTGCACCTGCTTTAATAAAAGATTCAGCATCTGCATATGAGCGTGTACCGCCTGCGGCTTTCACTCCGATATTTGGTCCAACAGTTTTACGCATCAATATCACGTCGGCGATATTTGCGCCTGCAGTTGAAAAACCAGTTGAAGTTTTAACGTAATCTGCACCTGCTGTAACCGCTAATTGGCAAGCTTTTACTTTTTCGTCGTCTGTCAAAAGACAAGTTTCGATGATAACTTTTACTAACTTATCACCGCTTGCTTCTACAACAGCGCGAATATCAGCTTCAACAGCGTCATATTGTCCTGATTTTAATCGACCGATATTGATAACCATATCGATCTCATCTGCACCCTTAGCAACAGCATCTTTCGCCTCAAAAGCTTTCACACTACTAGTGTTTGCCCCAAGAGGAAAACCAATAACCGTACAAACATTAACTTCAGTACCTTTTAAAGCCTTAGCGGCATATGATACCCAAGTTGGATTAACACAAACACTAGCAAACTGATGCTCTACTGCCTCTGCAATCAGCTTATCAATTTGAGTTTGAGTGCTTTCAGGTTTTAATAAAGTATGATCGATATACCTATTAATAGCCATTTTTACTTCCTTCCGAAAATTCTTTTCAATTGATTAATAATTCCACTCTCTATTCTAACATTTTTTTAAAAATATGTAAGTACTTTTTGCCGATTTTTTAATAATTAGTAAAAATGGCAAAAAACGAAAAATTATTAAAATGATTTTACAATTCATTACCTTCAAAAAAAGCCTTGTTACAGCAAGTTTTTCGATTTAAATATGACATTTGCGTCATATTTCATATTCGCTATTTCTGAACTTTTTGAGGCAAAATCGCTCCTAAGGGAAAGAATTTACAATATTTAAAAATAATATTTTGATGTTTTGTAAGCGTTTTATATTGTGTTTTTTTATGACTTTCCAAAGCATAATTATATCGCTAAAACTGACTTTTATGTCATATTTGTTTTATGACATCTGTCACAATTATTGACATTATGGGAATCTATAAAAAAATCCTTACTAAACAAGAGTTATCACCTTATTTAATAAAGATTTTTTATTCAATTATTCAGTTTTTGTGCTTCGTAAAATATAATACCCTTTATCACGCTTTAGGATATCAACATTGCCAAAAATTTCTTCCATTTTAGCTTTAGCACTCGGCGCTCCTTGTTTCTTTTGGATAACAATTGTTAAGCTACCACCGTCATTAAGATAATTGATACTATCAGCGATAATCGTATGAACAACTTGTTTTCCTGCACGAATCGGAGGATTGCTAATGATGTAATCAAAAGTGCCAGTTACCCTTTCATAGATATTGGATTGGAAGATATTTGCTGTAACACCGTTTTTTTCAGCGTTTTTCTGCGCCAAATCAATAGCTCGGTTGTTAATATCAACCATTGTTACTTGAACACCTTGAACTTTTGCTAAAGAAATACCTAGCGGACCATAACCACAACCTAAATCCAAAAGCGTTTTACCTTTTTCAAAATTCATCGTATTCAAAAGCACTTGGCTGCCGTAATCAATCATTTTTTTAGAGAAAACACCTGAATCGGTTAAAAATGTGAAGGGTTGCCCCAAAAGAGTAACCTTCAACTCATGAATATCATGAGCGCTATCAGGATTTTCTGCATAATACATCTTTATCATTTTCTACCATTTCCTCCTAGAATGCTTTTCCATTTTAACATAAATTGTAATGGTTTTCAATTAAGGATTAAAGTGTTATAATAAAGCACATACCCCTCTGTAAGGAACTTCGTATGACGAATGAATTTATTAATTTTGATAATATTTCTCGAAAAACTTGGCAAGAATTGCATCGCAAAACACAGCCGCTTCTGACTGCTGAAGAATTGGAATCAATTAAAAGTTTGAATGACAAAATCAACATTCAAGATGTGGTTGAAGTTTATCTTCCTTTGATTAGCTTAATTCAGATTTACAAAAATGCTCAAGAAAATCTTTCATTTTCAAAAAGTATTTTTCTGAAAAAAGAAGTGAGTAAACACCCATTTATCATTGGTATTTCGGGATCGGTTGCTGTCGGAAAATCAACGACTAGCCGTCTTTTGCAACTTCTCCTATCACGGACTTTCAAAGATAACAAAGTTGAAATGGTAACGACTGACGGTTTCATTTATCCAAATGATATTTTAATTGAGCGAAATATACTTGACCGCAAAGGATTTCCCGAAAGTTATAACATGGAACTTCTGCTAAATTTCCTCGATACCATTAAAAATGGCATGGTCGCTGAGATTCCTGTTTATTCGCATGAAATTTATGACATCATTCCTGACCAAAAACAAACGATTGATACCCCTGATTTTTTGATTGTCGAGGGAATCAACGTTTTTCAAAACCAGAAGAATAAACGATTGTACATGACAGGGTATTTTGATTTTTCAATTTACATTGACGCAGAAAACGATAATATCGAAAAATGGTATTTGGAACGTTTTGAAAGCTTATTAGAATTGGCAAAAGCAGACAAAAACAACTATTATCACCGTTTTGTCGATATGTCGCAAAGCGAAGCCTTAGCTTTAGCTAAGAACACTTGGAAAACAATCAATTTAGTCAATCTTGAAAAATACATTGAACCAACACGAAACCGTGCTGAATTGATTTTACACAAGGCTGCAGATCATAAAATTGATAGGATTTATTTGAAAAAGTAAGTAATTTTTCTGAAAGGGTAATTAAGACTTGCCAAAAGTCAATAATTTCTATATAATAATATGGTTAGATTAATTTGGAGGTGAAAACATTGGCAAATATTAAATCAGCTATCAAACGCGCTGGACTTAACGTTAAACAAAACGAAAAGAACTCAGCACAAAAATCAGCTATGCGCTCTGCTATCAAAACATTCGAAGCTAACCCATCTGAAGAGCTTTTCCGCGCTGCTTCTTCTAGCATCGATAAAGCTGAATCAAAAGGGTTGATTCACAAAAACAAAGCTAGCCGCGATAAAGCACGCCTTGCTGCTAAATTGGCTAACTAATATCCAATGAAAACTCCAAATGGAGTTTTTTTCTTTTACAAAAATAGTTTTTCTAGCAATTAAAGTTTACAATTGCCAAAGAAAAATGAATATAAGCAAAAAGGAAGCTGAGAATTTATCAGCTCCCTTTATTTTATTAATGACAATTAAAACGAACTTCAAAAATAGTTCCTTTTGGTTGGTTATCTTTGACTTGAATATCGCCTTTTAAAACGTCAACGATTTGCTTAGCAAGTGACAATCCTAGACCAAAACCACCTTTTTGACGTGTCCGTGCTTTATCCACACGATAAAAGCGGTCAAAAATCTTAACTTTATCAGCGTCACTAATTCCTGGACCGTTATCAGCAACTGTCAGAATTGTTTGTTTGTCTGTTGTTTTAACGGTAAATTCAATGACACCACCATCGTCGGTATATTTTATGGCATTATTAAATAAGATAGTCATCAGTTGTTTTAACAATGTACAATCTGATTTGATTGGTCGCTCTGCCAAATTATGTCCGACAAATGTCTTGCCATTTTCTTCAGCAATCATATCGTAATTTTCAAAGATTTCATTGAAAGTCGTTGGTTGAATATCCTCCAACTCAACTTTCAAACCATCGTCACGACGTGCCAAATCCAGCAGATTTGTGGTTAAAATTCGCATATTTCGAACTTCGTCTAGACTGGCGGCAATACTTTCACTATTATCCAAAATTGTAGCATCAGGTCGCCTAAAGAGACTTTCTAAACGATTCTGCAAAACAGCAAGCGGTGTACGCAACTCATGACTAGCGTTTTCGACAAAGGATTTTTGTTTTTCATAGCTTTCCATAATTGGCTTTCTTGTCCAATTGGCAAGATAAACACTTGCTACGACCGAAATAATCCAGAAAATAACCATAACAGTGATCGTAATTGTTACATATCGTTCGCTAGCTTCATCTAACTGACGAACACTAACAAGGAAAGTAGCGTATTTTATACTAGGATACTCGCTGCTACTCACTTTTACAGTCAGCACATGGTATTTCTCGGTTTGATCAAAAATGGTCGTAATCTTCTGTTCTTTGATTTCGCCGACACTATCTTCATCAAAAGTTGTCGATAACGTTCCAAATTGAACAAAAGCATCCAAAGCATTTAAGATTTTACCGTCTTCATCATAAAGAAGAACGCTAACGTTACTTAGACCAACTCCGCCGGTACTAGGTTTCGCTTTCCCAGAGCTACTTGTTCCTCCTGAAAAAGTGTCCGTAGAAGAATCATCCAATGGCAAAGTATCGCTACGTTCCACAGTTCGCACGACATAATCATTGGCATTGTCTGCTGCATTTTGCAAACTCGTATCAACAGAGGAATAAAGACCATAGCGCATAATCTGTAAAATGATAACTGTCATGATGACAAAAATTCCCGTAAAGACAACAAAGAAATGGAAGAAACGTGAAAATATCCTTGACGATAATTTTTTCTGTAATTTATTCAGCATTTTTCAAAATATATCCTACGCTCCGTAGGGTTTGAAGATTTTTGGAAAAGGTAGTGCCTTTGAGTTTTTTTCGAATTTTTGAAACGTAAACTTCAACAACCGAAATCGTTGTATCACTATCAAAGCCCCAAATACGGTCAAAAATTTGTGATTTGGGTAAGATAACATTTTGATTTTGTAAGAAATAAACCAACAAATCAAATTCTTTACCAAACAGATCGACTTCTTTACCGTTAGCTATTGTTGTATTGGTAGAAGTGTCAACGGTTAATTCTTCATAAGATAAGGTATTGTTGCTGTATTTACCTGAACGTTTTAAAAGAGCTTGAATACGCATTTTTAGCTCTTCAAGGTAAAATGGTTTAGTAAGGTAATCATCTGCTCCAAACTCGAAACCATGCCTCTTATCATCAAGGCTTTCTTTGGCAGTCATAATAAGTACTGGTGTTGACAAACCTTTTTCTCGTAACTCTTTAAGCACTTGGAAACCATCTTTTTCAGGTAACATCAAGTCAAGCAAAATAAGGTCATATACACCACTTTCAGCTTCGTACAAACCTTCTTCGCCGTCAAATACCTGCATAACATCTGCAAAATCATCTAAAAAATCAAAAATAGAATTAGATAGACTCAAATCATCTTCTACTAATAATATCTTAATCATACATATACTCCCTGCATTTATATTATTATATCATGACTTACTACTTTGGTCTAAGTTTTTACAACAAATTTCTTAATTTTCGTAGTAATTTCCTGATAAAAAGCATATCTGACTGAGGTTAAGATTATCTAAAATACCAACGGTTACAATTACTAGTATTGAAAAAACGTCTGAAAAAAATCTCAGACGTTTTATTTTTATTCAACTTCTGCAAGTGCTTCTTCGACAGCGACCTTACTTGCGCTAATCAAATCAAGGCGAGCAGAGATTTCTTTGATTCCCATTGCAATATTGCGGCTGATTGCCATATCATCAAGTTGTGGTCCAAAGAAAGCTTTGTACTCTGCAAGACGTTCAGCTGTTTTGAATGAATTGGCAGGGTAGATAACAAATTTATCAAAACTCATGTCACCACCAAGCGCTGATTTAATCCAAGCCCAGTTTTCACGTGCCCAAGTCCAGAACGCTCCTTGCGCAAAATCTTTTTCAAGGAATGGACGGTACCAACTCATTGCTAAGTCTTGTGGTTTCACAATATCTTTGTTCTTCAAAGCGCTTAAGATACGTTCAACTGTAAATTCTGATTTTGTATTTGATAAAGCAGAAGCCAATTGACGACGGAGGTTACCATCGTTTGTTTTCACGTAAGTATCGAGGTAAAGTGAAACAAGTTCTTCTGTTTCAGCGTGCTTGATTTGATTTGCCAAAACAGATAAGCGAATTGAAGCTGGAATAGCTTCAATATTATCTTTGTATTGATGGAAAATAACTTCCGCTTTTGTCACAGCATCTTCGTTGTCTGCGTACAACATCAATGAAATCGTATTTTGACGAACCATTTCATCTTCGTCAGATTCACCTGCTTGTGGTTCAAAACCGAGGCGGTCGTAATTCTTTTGCATGAGGTGGCTAACCAAGGCTTTAAATTGTGCTTGAGCTTGGCTTCCCTCTGTCAAGAAAACATCCAAACCTTCAACAACTTGTGAAATAGCTTCCGCTACCAAATAAGAAGTTTCATCAGCAAGTTTTGTCAATAATGGAACAAGTTCTGCGTATGAAATTTCACCACTTTCAGCAAGCAAACGGCGTTCTTGGATGACCTGAAGTTTTGAAACAGTATCAAGTTCAGTCAATCGTTCAAGAATAGCGTTCAATAATTCGCCTTTATAATTTGTGATGTAGTGAGCGGTATTTTCTGTATTGAGACGAAGAACTCCTTCATTTTGCGCTACTAGTTGGCTGTAATTTGGAATTTCAAGACGAGCTTCAGTCAACGTTTCTGGAAGTCCTTGCCAATTGCTATTAAGTGGAATTGGCCAAATACGATTTTCATCAACACCTTCACCGATGAAGAATTGTTTTTGGCTAAGAACAAGTGTATCATCAACAACTTCTGCTGTCACAACTGGATAACCAGGTTGTTCTAACCAAGCGTCCATGAAGGCTGCAACATCTTTTCCAGATGTTTCTGATAACGCATCCCAAAGATCACGACCAATAGTATTGCCATATTGGTGTTTTTCAAAGTAAATTTTCAAGCCAGTACGGAAATCGTCATCACCAAGCCAACGACGAAGCATGTGCATCAAGCGACTTCCTTTAGCATAAACAATGGCTGGGTCAAACAAAGTATTGATTTCATCAGGATGGTTAACTTCGACGTGCACAGATTGAACACCGTCAGTAGCATCACGTTGAAGCGCCAATGGGAGACCTGCTGTTTGGAAATCTTCAAAGATATTCCATGAAGGCTCAATGGCATCAACAGAAACGTACTCCATCATATTGGCAAATGATTCATTGAGCCATAAATCATCCCACCATTTCATTGTGACAAGGTTTCCAAACCATTGGTGAGCCAATTCGTGTGCAACAACAAGTGCGACATTTTGACGACTCTTAACGGTAGAGTTATCGTCAACCAAAAGATAAACTTCACGGTAAGTAACCAAGCCCCAGTTTTCCATCGCTCCAGCTGAGAAATCAGGAAGGGCAACATGGTATGAAAGTGGAATTGGATATTTGACACCATAATAATCCTCGTAGAAATCAATAACACGAACAGCAATATCCAAAGCAAAGCCTAATGATTTAAGAGCGTGTGCTTTTGTTGAGAAAACACCAACTTCAGTACCATTTTTAGTTTTTGCAGTTTTACCTTGCAAATCCCCAAGAGCAAATGCGAGAAGGTATGATGACATGCGAGGTGTCGTATCGAATGTCCAAAGGCCAGTTTCCTTACGACGGTCAGCATCAACTTCTGGCATATTTGAAAGCACGATTTCACCTTCAGTTTGGTCAAATTTAATGCTCAAATCAAAAGTAGCTTTTGCTTCTGGTTCGTCCACACAAGGAAAAGCTTCGCGGGCAAAGTGACTTTCAAATTGTGTTGAGATGACTTCTTTTTTGACACCATCAACAGTGTAATATGAAGGGTAGATACCTGTCATATTATCGGTAATCTTACCTGAGAACTCAAGAACAAGTGTCATTGTACCTGTTTCTGGTAGTTCAACATGGACAGCTTCGTTGTTGTTATCAATGGTAAACTCTAAGTTTTGATTGTCTAACAAAACAGAAGTAACGGCTAAATCTTTTTGGTGAAATGAAATAACATTATCTAAAGCCTCACCGCTAATGGCTACGTCTCCTGAAAACGTTTTCGATTGACGGTTAATGTCAAGAAAAATATTATAATTTTTAGGAACAAACTTTTCAATAAAATGTTCTACAGTTTTCATATAACTCCTTTAAAATATAGAAATGAGGACTAACAACCGTTCTCCCCATATCCCTTAATCTTTTAAATAATTCTGACAATACTTACTATGAAATAATCGTGTCTTTAAATTAATGATGGTTAAGTACTATCAAACTACATTATTATATCACAAACCTAAATATCTGTCAGTTTTAAAAAATAAAACAAAAAGAAGGTCACTCCTTGAACATCTCCCTGTCAAGTAGACAGTGAAATAATAAAATGAATAAGCAACCTGATTCCTGAATTCAAAAGGAGTTAGGTTGTTTAATTTTTCTTGATACCGTTGTGTGTTGTAGAAATCAATGTAGGCTTCTACATCTGTGACTAGCTCATCATAGGTCTTATAGTTTTTGAGATGGTAAGACTCTGTCTTGAAATGCCCAAAGAAACTTTCAATCGGTGCATTGTCAATACACTTTCCCACATGTGACATAGACAAGGTCAGCCCAGCTTGTTGTGTGATATAGCGATATTCCTTCAAAGTGTACTGACTACCTCGGTCACTATGGATAATTGGTGTAGCACCTGGATTGAGTTTTAAAGCCTTCTTAATCGTCTTTATAACCAATGGATTGTCATTGTTATGGCTAATCTCATAAGCGATGATAGAGCCATCATACAAGTCTTTGATAGCGCTAAGGTAGGCTTTAGCACTTAGTCCATATTGAAGGTAAGTCACATCCGTGCACCATTTCTGATTGGGAGCTGTTGCGGTGAAATCACGATTAAGGATATTTTCTTCGTATCACCTTTCCCCAGCTTTGGTACAAGACTGTCTCACACGGCGAATAACAGATCGGATACCTAGTATTTTCATCAATCGACGAATACGCTTCTTGTTATAATTGGCGCTAAGCTGGCGGTTGATAAAGTTTGTCATACGGCGATAGCCTAGAATGCCATTGTAGTTCCTATGAAATTCCTTGATTTTCTTCATGAGCTTCTTATTCTCTGTCTCAGAAACTGTTTCTATGTGATTATGCCATTTATAGTAACCAGACCGTGACACCTTTAAGAGCTGACATAAGGTTTGAATGGGAATATCTGGTTCTTTATCATGATAGTCTTTGATGACTTGAAAGTCTTCTAAATGCTTACCTAACCTCACCGACGGTTGCGCCGTTTGACTTCTTCTAACTTTTTTTAGCAGGTCAACCTCAATTTCTAGAAGACGCTTACGCTCTTCCAATTGTTTAATCTTGAGTTGAAGTTGTTCAGCTTCGGTAAGATTAGGTTTACTCTCTAATCCTTTTCCACATCTATCAAGTAGACCTTGAGAGCCATCTTTTTCAAACTTACGCACCCAAGAATAAACCTGTTGGTAAGAAACACCAAACTTCTCAATGGCTGCTTGATAGTCTTTCCCATATGCGATAGTATAGTTGACAATCTCTACATGCTCTTCAAATGTTGTTTGTCTTCCTTGCTTCATACGGCTATATCCTTTACTAGTAGCTTTTAAACCTTCACCACTATTATAGCGTTTTATCCATTTTTCAAGAACCGAATGAGCCGAAATATCATACTTTTGACAAATATCAGTAAGGGAACCTTTCCTATAAAGATAGTCTAGAACAGCTTGTTCCTTGACTTCTTTGGAATAGCTATTCCAAGTTCGACTTTCCTTTAGACCAACCACACCAACTTTTTCATACTTCATTTTCCAAGAATTGATAGCTGACTCACTTACTCCGTACAGCTTACTGAGTTGGGAGACTGATTTCTCATGATTAAGTAATCGTTGAACAAT
>CAKPVT010000039.1 GCA_934196125.1 uncultured Streptococcus sp.
GTATAAAACAAATCTAAAAAATAATTAAAGAAAGGGTTTATACTAGCGGGAGCTACCCGCTAATATAAATATAAGAAATTATGTTACTGGAGATTAATCACTTAGAAAAAATTTTTCACACACGTTTTTCAAAAGAGGTAACACGTGCTTTACAAGATGTTGATTTCAAAGTAGATGAAAATGAATTTATCGCTATCATGGGAGAATCTGGTTCTGGGAAAACAACCCTGCTTAATATCTTAGCAACTCTGGAAAAGCCAACAAAAGGTTCTGTTATTCTAAATGGGAAAGAAATCACAAAAATCAAAGAAAGCCAATTAGCAGAATTTCGTTTAAACAATCTCGGATTTGTCTTTCAAGATTTCAATTTATTAGATACGCTTTCTGTCAAGGATAACATTTTCTTACCGTTGGTACTTGGTCGTGTTAACTACCAAGAAATGGAAAATAGACTAGCAACACTCGCTCCAAAACTTCATATTGAAAATTTGTTAGCAAAACGCCCATTTGAATTGTCTGGCGGTCAAAAACAACGTGTTGCTATCGCTCGTAGCCTTATCACAAATCCGCAGTTACTTTTAGCTGATGAACCAACAGCAGCACTAGATTATCGCAATTCCGAAGATATCCTAAACCTTTTTGAGGATATTAATAACGACGGTCAAACATTGCTTATGGTAACACACTCAGCAAACGCCGCTAGTCATGCTAAACGTGTCCTTTTCATCAAAGATGGTCGTATTTTCCACCAAATTTATCGTGGTAACAAAACCAATCAAGAATTCAACAAGGATATTTCACTTGCAATGAGCGCACTTCTTGGAGGTGAGTAATATGTTCTATGCTAAATTAGCTTGGTCAAACCTCAAAAAATCTGTCAATATTTTTGGACCATTTTTACTCACAAGCACCATTTTATTTCTTCTAAATTGTTCAACTTTGCTGATTTTATTTAGCCCTGTTGGAAAAAGTATGTCATATGGTGCCGTAACACTCGGCTTATCCATTGTTGTTCTTTTTATCTTCTCGTTTATCATGGAGATTTACAGTTATAATTTCCTTTTAAAACAAAGAAGTAGGGAATTCGGGCTTTATAACATCCTTGGGATGAACAGGTTTCAAATTAGTCTTGTATCGAGTATTGAACTGATTGTTATTTTTGGGGGTGTGATTATCCTAGGAAGCCTTTTATCAGCTGTCTTTTCACAATTGTTTTATTTGATTTTTATTAATCTTTTACACTATAATCAGTTGGTAATGACTTTATCACCAGCAGCGTTTATTAGCACAGCGTTTGCATTCGCTGCAATCTTCTTTTTCCTAGAACTTATCAGCCTCTTTAATATCCGTCGTTCATCGCCACTAATTTTATTTAGGAGGCAAGAACAGGGTGAAAAAGAGCCACGCGGCAATATTCTCTTTGCGTTGTTAAGCATCATTTGCTTAAGTTCAGGTTATTATCTTTCAATTTCTTCAACGAGAATAGCTGCGCTTATCGTCCTATATCGTTTCTTTATTGCGGTGGTTCTTGTTATCATTGGAACCTACCTTTTTTACATCAGTTTTATGACTTGGTACCTAAAACGCCGTCGTAAAAACAAAAAATATTTTTACCAACCTGAACATTTCGTAACCACAGCACAAATGATTTTCCGAATGAAACAAAATGCTGTCGGACTTGCTAATATTACGCTACTATCCGTTATGGCTTTTGTAACGATTGCCACAACAACGTCTTTGTATGTCAATACTCAAAAACAAGCCGACGATAGGTTCCCAAAAGATACTCAAATTACAATCTATTCAACGCCTGATACAGATGCGGAAGCTTTTTTCAAAACAGCAGTTATCGATAAATTAGATAAACCAGAAAGTGACTACATCACCTACTATACTGGCTTCTCAGGAATTCCAGTATCAACCGATAAAGAAATCACAATAACAGACCAAGATGTAGACACTCCTGATTTGGCAAAAATGAGGTATATGTATATCATGACTCAAGATGATTTTAAAGATTTAGGTAATAGCCTACCAACTTTAAAGAAAAATCAAACTGCTTTCTATGTTCAAAAAGGAAATAGCCAACTGAAAAAATTAACTCTTTTTGGAAAAGAATTTGACAATGTCGAAAATCTAAGAAGTGTTATATTCCCTGATATTGCTAATACTTATAATCCAGCGTTGTTAATCGTTAGTGATAAAAATGTTTTAAATGAACTTCAAGAGCTCTTTACTCAACACAATTTCCAATTTCGAAGTATTTTCACTGGTTATGCTGACCTTTCTAAAGCCGAAATCGCTAAAATTACAAATGATGACGGTTACATTTCAGACGAAACAGGTCAATATCTTGATTCAGATGGCAACGCAGCAACAGGAATTGTCGATACCAAATCATCTTTCCTTGAGAGCATGTATGGCTTTACAGGCGGCTTTCTCTTTACAGGATTCTTACTTGGTATTAGTTTCTTGCTTGGTGCAGCTCTAATCATTTACTATAAACAACGTTCTGAAGGGATTGAAGATAAAAAATCGTATAAAATTTTGCAAGAGGTGGGAATGGGCAAAAAAGAAGTGAAACGAGCAATTAATTCTCAAATTCTACTCGTATTCTTTATGCCACTCGGTTTTGCAGTTTTACACTTCGCCGTAGCACTTGTCATGCTAAAACAAATGTTGCTCTTGTTCGGAGTAACAAGCTCAAGTATGATTTATACCGTCAGTGGTATTACAATACTAAGCATCACCATAATCTATTTCTTCATCTATAAATTCACAAGTAGAACTTACTATAAAACTATCGAACGTTAACTCTTATCTTCGAACAGTCATTTGAAAGAGTCTGAAAATTTTTACTAAAAAATAGTCGTGATGACCATTTTTTGTTACAATAAGACTATGAAACAAGGAAAGATTTATATTGTCGAGGACGATGAAACTATCGTTAAACTTTTAAAACAACATCTTAGTCAAACTTATGATGTCTTTAGTGTCACTAATTTTCGAGCTATCAAGCAGGAAGTCGAAGAAATCAAACCTGACCTTATCTTGATTGATATCACGTTGCCATATTTTAATGGTTTTTATTGGACAACAGAAATTCGTAAAAGCATGACATTGCCGATTCTTTTTATCTCATCTAGTGATGATGAAATGGATACTGTCATGGCACTTAATATGGGAGAAGATGATTTTGTGTCAAAACCACTTTCTCTAACGATTTTAGATGCCAAAATTTCAGCTTTTTTTAGACGTGCTTACCAGTTTACCTCGGATAATTACCAATTAGAACAATTTTCTCTATCACGTGACGGGATTTTGTCAAACGGTGACGACCATATCACCCTATCTCCAACAGAAAATAAGATTTTAGCAATTCTCTTTAAACATCAAAATCAAGTCGTTCCCAAAGAGGAATTACTCGAGAAGCTTTGGGAAAATGAAAGTTTCATTGACCAAAATACCCTTAGTGTTAACATAACACGACTCCGCAAGAAAACACAACCATTAGGTTTTGATCGTATTCACACCGTGAGAGGAGTTGGCTACCTTCTAAAATGATTCGACAATTTTTTAAAGAATATTCCGTCTGGTATTTAACTTATATCCTTTTAAGTATATTATTCATTGTTATTTTTGCCTTATATCGCCTGCCATTAGCTTACTTTAAAGTTAGTATTTTAATCAATTTAACGATTTTAATCTTTATCAGCATTTGGCAATACCTTAAATTTAAGCAGAAATTATCTCTTTTACATCATTTTATTTATGTAAAAGAATTGGATGAATTAGAATTGCCATCAGAACTAGCTTATAAAGATATTATCGTCAAACTAAAAGAAACTCGCGCTAATGAATTACTAGCTGAAAAGACACAAACTGAAAATTTGCAAAATCTTGTCAAAATGTGGTCACATCAAATGAAAGTTCCCATATCAGCCCTTTCATTAATGGCACAGACTGACCAACTCGACTCAAACGAAGTACAGCAACAATTGACACGACTTCAAAACTATCTTGATACGTTGTTGACTTATTTAAAATTCAGTCAAAACAAAGACGATTTTCGCTTTGAAAAACTATCTGTCAAGGATGTTACAACAAAGATTATCAAAAAATATCGTATTCCGTGTTTGCTAAAAAATCTTTCTGTTGAGGTTGTTGGTGATTGGGAGCTAAGTTCTGACCGAAAATGGCTAAGCTTTGCTATTTCACAAATTATTGATAACGCCGTTAAGTATTCCAAAACAGACGGAACAATTATCATTAGTATAAGCGATGGAAATATCATTATATCTGATGATGGTATTGGAATACTAGAAGAAGATTTACCACGTCTTTTTGACGAAGGTTTTACTGGATTTAACGGTCATGAACACCAAAAAGCAACCGGTCTAGGGCTGTACATGACCAAACAAGTTTTAGACACCCTTAACCTAAACATCACTATCGATAGTCAAATCGATAAAGGAACACAAGTCGAAATTTCATCACATAAAAATTAACAGAAGCAGAGGCTAAGCCCTTGCTTTTTTAGGTTTATTTTTTTATAATATTGTTAGTTTATAAACTAACAAGGGGGGGAGCTTATGTTTTCTGGAGAAAAGTTAAAAAATATTAGAGAAGAAAAAGGTTACTCACAGGCAGAAGTAGCTAAATTACTTAATATTTCTAGAGTTTCCTACTTTAATTGGGAAAATGGCAAAACAAAGCCAAATCAAAAAAATCTTACCCTCTTGAGTCGGTTGCTCGGTGTCGAGGAAACTTATTTTGTATCTGAACATGATATTGTTGACACCTATTTCAAACTCAATAAAGACAACCGTCATAAACTCGAAAATTATGCTGACGATTTACTCAAAGAGCAAGAAAAAATAGTTCAGTTGCCTAAGTATTATGCTTACAAGGTTTTTGAAAAATTATCTGCAGGTACTGGATATTCTTATTTTGGTGACGGCAACTATGATACTGTTTTTTATGATGAACAACTTGACCATGACTTTGCTTCATGGGTCTTTGGAGATTCAATGGAACCAACTTATTTAAATGGTGAGGTTGTCTTGATTAAGCAAACAGGTTTTGATTATGACGGTGCTATCTATGCTGTTGATTGGGATGGGCAAACTTATATTAAGAAAGTTTATCGAGAAGAGGACGGACTTCGTTTAGTCTCACTCAACAAACACTACGCCGATAAATTCGCGCCTTATGATGAAAATCCTCAAATCATTGGTAAGATTGTAGGCAATTTCATGCCACTTGAAGTTTAGCTTTACATAAATAATATTATGTAAAATGCATTTAGAACATTCATTATTTATTTGTCAGCAAGGAGATGATAAAAAAACCGAACCATTAATAAGTTCAGGTTAATTTTTAAAGCTTATCTAGAGCATTTTTTTGTTCGTCATTGATGATATGGGTGTATAAGTCGGTAACTTGTGTGCTGGCATGTCCTAATTGGTGGCTAACTAAGACTTGTGATTTAGTAGCATCGTAAAGACGTGTTGCAAGTGTGTGGCGCAGTTTGTGGGGTGTTACACGAACTTTGAAATCTTGAGAGTATTTAGCAACTAACTTTTCAACACTTGAAGCATCAATACGGTTAGGAATACCGCGATATTCTGTTAAAAAGAGAGCTTGGTCTTGTTTTTCCGCCTTATAGCGAGGCGCTCTGATTTGCAAATAAGCTTCTAAATAAGGCTTAGCAAAGTTAGCAACATTGACAGAATCACGTTTTCCACCTTTACGAGTGACTTCGATAACCATCATATTAAGGTTTAAGTCTTTCAAATCAAGATTAACAGCTTCTGAAAGACGAACACCAGAGGCAAGCAGAAGAGCAATAAGCGCTAAATCACGCTCCTTATTCTTTTGGAAGGAGGAGAAGGCGCGGTGAGAGAGCTTATTTTGATACTCTGTATCGATATAGTCGATAAACGCCATGGTCTCGTCACCTAGGAAAAGTTTACCTTTTATATTTTCAGCTCGAGCTGCCAGCGTTTCCTTTTTCTTCTTAGTAGCGATTTTTTTCATGACATTTCGATAGAAGTAGGGCTCACCATTTTCATCTTCAACCTCTTCTGTTAGGTATTTAAACAGGCTTGAAAGTGCTGATAACGTCCGATTAATCGTTGTTTGTGAGACACCTTGTTTTGTTGAATAAGTGTTCAAAGAAGGACGTTCACGCAGATAAAGGATGAATGATTCCATGTCTTTTTTAGAAAGATGTTCCAGGGTCATTAATTCAACGTCAGCAATTTTAGTAACATCTGAAAGTCCAGAATCCAAAAGCCATTCGAAAAATCGGCGATATTCTTTTAGGTATTCATATAAAGTTGTGAAACTATAAGGAACTGAAAGTTTTGATTGGTAATAATCCAAGACGTACCAAGGCATTATTTCTTTAAGTTCATCAATTTTTTCAAGTAATTTTTCACGTTTCATCTAAAATTCTCCTGAGATGTCTTTATAATAGTAGTATATCACAGACTGATTTATTTTTCAAGAAAATTACAGTTTTTCGGAAAGATATTATGAGAAATTCACTGTAACAAAGAATGTCAAATTAATCACATTTAATGTTTTAAACGTTGTTTTTATCGTTTTTGGGCAACTAATATTTTTTCGGAGCTGCTTTTACTTTTTTCTGTGTTCTTCTTATTTTATTTTTTCTATTTTTTGCGCTAAAAAACGTCAACAAGTATTATGTATTTTATTATGTATTTATTGACGTTGATTTTATATTGAATTTGCTGATTTTGGATTTTAATGCTTATCTTATATGGTTGTTTTATTCAACGAATTCGATGATGTTTCCGCTGCAGTTTTTGATAAGCTCATAATCATGTGACAATGACTATTCCACAGGGTTTATTGGCTAAAATCGCCATGCCGTTTTTCGAGCCTTTTTTAAAAAAATATATTGGTGTCTATCCGCATGACATCAAGAAACAAACCTCTTTTATCCAACAAACGAAGCTAGATTTTTGTCTCAGCTTCGTTTGTTTTATCTAACCTTATCTTATTTACGGCGTTTTTTCTTCGCTTTTTTCATTTTATTTGCCATGCGTTTCATTGATTGTTTCATCGCAAATTCGCCGACTTTCCCTTTTAGACCGCCACCCATCATTTGGCTAAGATCCATATCTCCACCACCAAGTGCTGAAAGGTCTGGCATGCCGTTACCACCCATCATGCCTTCAAGTGATGACATATCCATACCGTTTGGCATATTTTGGGGGAGATTATTTGGGTTGATTCCCATTTTCTTCATTGCTTTTTCCATGTCACCAGACATAACACCTTGCATCATTTGTTTTGCTTGATTGAAATCTTTGATGAATTTATTAACTTCAACAAAGCTATTTCCTGAACCTGCAGCAATGCGGCGGCGGCGGCTTGGGTTGAGCAAATCAGGATTTTCACGTTCTTCTGGTGTCATTGATGACACGATAGCACGTTTACGGGCGACAGCATTTTCATCTACTTTAAAGTTTTTAAGCGCTGGATTGTTTGCCATTCCAGGAATCATTTTAAGCAAATCTTCCATTGGTCCCATGTTTTGAACTTGATTTAATTGGTCAATGAAATCGTTGAAATCAAAGGTGTTTTCACGCATTTTTTCTGCGAGTTCCAATGATTTTTTCTCGTCATATTCTTGGCTGGCTTTTTCAATCAATGTCAGCAAATCACCCATGCCAAGGATACGGCTAGACATGCGGTCTGGGTGGAAGGTTTCGATGTCCGTAATTTTTTCACCAGTACCAGTGAATTTGATTGGTTTACCAGTAATTTCACGGATTGAAAGCGCAGCACCACCACGTGTATCACCGTCAATCTTAGTTAAAACAACCCCTGTGATATCCAATTGTTTGTTGAATTCGTCAGCGACATTGGCAGCTTCTTGACCAATCATGCTATCAACAACCAAAAGAATTTCATTTGGATTTGCTAAAGCCTTAACATCACGGAGTTCTTCCATGAGTTTTTCGTCAATTTGCAAACGACCAGCCGTATCAATGATAACGTAATCGTTGTGATTTTCTTTAGCTTGTGCCAAACCATTTGTCACGATTTCAACAGCTGAGTGGTCAGTTCCCATGTCAAAAACTGGCACATTGATTTGATTACCAAGTGTTTTTAATTGGTCGATAGCCGCTGGGCGGTAAATATCGGCAGCAATCATCAACGGACGTGCATTTTCATCTTTAATCAGCTTGTTAGCTAATTTCCCTGTAAATGTTGTTTTACCAGCACCTTGGAGGCCAACCATCATAATGATTGTTGGAATTTTAGGTGATTTTTCAAGTTCAGCTGTTTCAGAACCAAGGATTTCAGTTAATTCTTCGTTAACAATCTTAACGATTTGTTGTGTTGGGTCAAGTGTATCAATGATTTCGTGACCAACTGCACGTTCACGCACACGCTTGATGAAAGTCTTAACAACTGGCAAAGCAACGTCAGCTTCAAGCAATGCTAGACGAATTTCTTTTGTGACTTCTTGGACGTCTTTTTCAGACAACTTCTTCTTTCCGCGAATATTTTTAAACACCCCTTGCAGGCGTTCTGTCAAACTTTCAAAAGCCATAGTATCTTTTCTCCTACCTAAGTATCTCTATAATTTTACAAATGTTCTTCTGTTTGATGAATAATACGGATTAATCACGATTATCAATACTACTCAAAACGGAAATTTTCTCTTTCAAAAATTCATCATCAGGATATTTTTCTAAAATATCGTCAAAAATTTGACTACGAACAATATAGTCTGAATACATGTGCAACTTCATCTCGTAAGCTTCTAAGATTTTCTCTGTTCGTTTAATGTTATCATAGACTGCTTGACGGCTCACACCGAATTCTTCAGCAATTTCTGCCAAACTATAATCATCCGCATAATATAGCTCAATATAATTCATCTGCTTGTCCGTTAACAAAGCAGCATAGAACTCAAAAAGAGCATTCATACGATTGGTTTTTTCAATTTCCATAGCCCTTATTTTACCATAATTTAGCTGAATTTAATAGTCAGAAATGGTTAAAAATCATGATACCTCATTTTGATAAAAATAATAGTAAGAATGCTTTTTCTTGCTTTATTTAGCATAAAATGGTACAATTTATTGTACAAAATAGACAGAGGAGGAGCCAATATGGAAGCTGTTGCATATTCAAATTTTAGACAAAATTTAAAACATTATATGAAACAAGTTAACGATGACGCTGAACCACTTATTGTGACTTCTAAAAATATTGGTGATACTGTCGTAGTTCTTTCAAAACGTGACTATGATAGCATGCAAGAAACATTTCGCATTATGTCTAATAACTACCTAATGAATAAAATTAAACGCGGCGATGAACAATTCAAAGCAGCTAATTTTCAGACGCATGAATTGCTCGAGGTAGCTGATGATTAGAGCATGGTCTAACGATGCGTGGAACGACTATATATATTGGTATAATCAAGGAAATAAAGCGATAATTAAAAAAATTAATCGCCTAATCAAGGAGATTGACCGCACTCCTTTTACTGGCATTGGTAAACCTGAACCACTTAAACACGATTTATCTGGCAAATGAAATGGTCACGACGTATAACCGATGAACATCGGTTAATTTACAGTGTTGATGAGACTACTATTTACTTTTATTCTTGCAAAGACCATTATTAAAAAAACTGTCCACTGGACAGTTTTTTTATGAGCCTAAAAATTGAAAAGCGGATCATGAGTTTTGTTATTTCAAATCTTTTGTGGCTTCTTCTAGGATGTGCATTAGGAGAATGGTTTGTTCCTCTGTTACCAAAATTGGTTTGTGATTGATGAGGGGTTCATACAAGGTGTCGTAAAAGCGACCGTTATCTCCTTTGACTGTCTCTACTGCTTCTTCATGGTAATGTCCATTGTCATCGTAATACGTTAACGTGCCAAAATTTTCTGGTTTATCAAAACCAAAGTCGTCATTGTCTGGCAAATAGAATTTCTTGAGATCTGCTTCTTGGCGGTCTTTTTCGTATTTAACAAACATGCCCTTGCGACCATAAACGACAAAACTTGGACGTTCTTTTACTCTGAAATAGCTTGATTTTTTAGCTTTGTTGCCAAAGTTTATTTGGAAAATGAGGTCTGTTCTTGCAGAATCCACAGTTTGGGTCACCACATCGAGACTCTAACTAACGATTGCAGTATGGGCAAAAATAAGCATCAAAGCGTTCAGAATAACATCTTTGAGCCTTGCAAAATCGGCACTTATCGTCATCAATCCACCCAGCAATTTCAACGTTATTTATCACCAACTTATCATCGTCAAATTCCTGAATAGTCAATTTCTCTAACATTTTGTCAACTTCTATTCCTTAATTATTCTCCAAATAAAATTCAAAACGGTCACCGACATATTGGCTGTGAACGTATTCAAATGGTCGTCCGTCTGTGAAATAGGATACCTGTGTCAATGTCAGCACCGCATGATTTTTAGGCACTTTAAGATAATTCGCCACACACTCGCTTGCATTTTTGGCATAAATCGTTTGCTGACTCTTGCCGATTTCATAACCATTATCCATTAATGTTTGGAAGAAATGCTCTGTGATGTCCTCTTGATTGAAAGACTGAATGAGCTTTTCTGGAATTGATGCCACTTCAAAAACCAAAGGAACGTTATCTGCAAAACGCACGCGCTCCATACGCACCACGGTATCTGTCGCTTTTAGTTGTAACTGCTGGATTTCCGTTTCATTAGCAGGCTTTCGCTGATAAGAAATCAATTGTGACGACGGCGTTTTACCCTGCGAATGCACAATTTCGGTGAAACTGGTTGTCCCACGCATTTTTTCTTGCACACGGTGGCTAGCCACATAAGTCCCGCTACCCACACGGCGCTCCAAAATCCCCTCTTCGACCAAAAGCGTAATCGCCTGACGAAGTGTCATCCGACTCACTTCATAATCATCCGCCAAACCACGCTCACTCGGCAAACGCTGACCAATCTCCCAAAAACCATCGTCAATCTTTTTCTTTAACACATCATGAATTCTAATATACGCTGGAACCATAACCTCTACTCCCATTCTGTTCTAAATAACTTAGCTCTATTTTAGCATAAAATCAAGGAAGTTTTTAGTCACGGTATTATTTCTTTTGGAAAATGGCGGAGCTGTATAGGGGGGGACGGGAGCCTAAGTTTATAAAGAGGGTTTAGGAAGGGGAAAAAATTAGCTAGCGCTGGAAGAATTGGAGAGGGAGATACTAAAAAAGTACTAAACTAGTAGTTAGTACTTTTCTTCTAAACTTAAAGCTATTGCTTCTTCTTTCAATCGTTTAACGTCCTCAACAGTTGGCTGCCAACCTTCAATCATGTTAGTACTTAAAGCATACCAAACACAATTAAAGATTTTTCTATTATCAAACGGAACACCTAAAATGGTGAGTTTTTCAGTGTTAATATTTAAACCCATAATAAGTACCTTTAAAGTAAACGACAAATTCTGTTACTTTCTTTTATTCTTTATTGGTCTAATGACAAAAATGCCATCACCTATACGATATCTAACTATGTTATCCCCGCGCTTTCTAATAGTCTCTAATTCATCAAAAGAGAATTTAGAAATAATGTGGTGAGCATTTGGAAAATTTGATACTCCAAAAATTTTAAAACCAAATATTCCGAGTACAGGATTCAAATAAGTTGCACTACTTCCAACGTACATCAATCCAATTAAGCAAAAAAGCAACACATTCATTATAACAGTCTGAGTTTCAGCTAAATTAAAAGAAATTAGAGGTGTAAAGTATGTTATCACATAATTCATTAAACTATCACTCTCTGGTGATACTTCCATATCTTTAGGAAGCGTCTCGTTTTCTGAACCACTTCCTACAAATAACTGTCTTATTTCATAAATCGAAAGGCAAACTAATATAAATAATACTCCGAAAAAAATCCAGTATTGCTTTAATCCTTTAAAAAAATCGTTATTATAATTAAAATTACTAAATATTAGCCATAAGTACAATGGTAAATAAGATGTAATAAATAACATCCATTTAGAGCAATAATCATTTTTCATATTACATTCTCGTCTCGTCTACATTTACTGTTTCGGAAAAAATTGCTTGATAAAAGGCATCTGAAATTGCATTTAACAATTGAACCTCCTCGCCTTCAGGTACAGATAGCTTTCCATCTTTGTTGTAGACCACATCTTTCACTTTATTATGAAATTTATGATTTCTATCATTAATTATATCTTCAATTTTAGAGATGTTATCTATAGTTTTATTAAATCTATCTTCATCGCTTGTAATTTTAATTAACCGCGATGCCATCCGTTTTCCACTTTTTACTTTTTCTTTTAAAACTTCAATTGTTTCTTCGTTGAAAATAGATTTGATTTTGTCATTATTCTCTAATATTTCACCAGCCTTAGTTGAAAAAAGTGCATTCATTTTAAATAGAGAATCAAATTTAGCTTCAGCAGCGTTAATCAAAACATAATTGTCATCAACTACCAACAATTCTATTTTTTTATTAAAGCCAATTACGTTATCTTTTTCAGACAATGTAAAAGTAGAATCTTTGAGATTACCTCGATTTAAAAATTGACCAAATAAATACTTTTTACTAAGCTCAAAAACATTTGAAAACTTACTAAAAATCTTATAGTCACCTTTTGATGTTTTTAAATTGACCATATACATAGTAAATTTAGTTTCATCTAATCCTTTATATGAAAAACCTCTAAAATTTCTATACATCTATCATTTATAGAAATCGTGCGATAAGAATAAATTGTCTTAGGAGATAATAGTTGACGATCATTAGGTACACTTCCATGACAATTCAAAGTATGGTGTACATTTAACAACTTATTTTCTACGTCTACATTTTTCCACCTCAACGCAAGAGCTTCACCTATCCGCAATCCTGTCAAAAATAAAAATTCAAATAATAATCCTTTTTTCGTATGTATATCATATTGAGAAATATAATTAAGTAAAGTTTTCATTTCTTCTCGAGTCAAAAATTTATTTTGCTTTCTTTGAACTTCTTCCAATTTAACTCTGCTTCTAGGTAAATTAACTTGACTTACTGGGTTTTCTTTTATATAACCTACTCCTACTGCATATTCAAAAAATAATTTATAGTAAGATTTACGTAAACTTCTTGTAGAACTTGAAAATCCTGAATTCAAAAGAAAATATTGAATTGTTTGTGAGGTTATTTCCGAAATATTACTATTTCCAAACTTTCTTATGAATTTTTTAAAAGCACTTTCTTCAACATGCTGAGTAGATACTTTTATTTCTTCATTTCTAAACTTTCGCCATTCTAAAAATATTTCATTAACTGTTACTTTCGAATTCTCCCGCTCATTTTTTAATAAACATTCTTCTATTTTATTTCCCAACCTCTTCTTAGCTTCTGATTGAGCAACTCTACTTTTTGAGTTCATTGTAACTGTGACTTGTCGCCACTTTCCTTGATTTTCATCAAAATATTTTTCAAAAAAACGGTATTTCCCATTATCTAATTTTTTATAAAACATTTTTTTCTCCTTGCTCCCAAGCAAGAAAATGTGTGTATATCAATTATAACATTTTCTTGTTTTGTTCTTCTTTGTATTTCATAAATTGATAATATCCAGACAAACTAATACGCCTTAAATCTCTACTTGGTTCTAAAATATATTTTGAATATTCCGTTCTAGACATTTCAGTTAAGTGTTTTTCTACTGTCTTCACAGACCATTGAAAAATAGCTGCGAGTTGGTATTTTGTCTGTGAATTAAATCTGTTAACATTTCTCCTCCCTTATACAAAAAAATAGGGACAAGATTTCTCTTGTCCTCTATTTACAACTAACGACTTAGACTTCCAATTTCATTTGGTAAGATTTACCATTAATCCAATGCATCGCACCGAGTTGCTTCGCTTTACTTATAGTTTCAGTAATTGATAAGCCATTTTTTTCTAAATCCTCTGAATAACTTCTGACATATCGCATACAATTATCTAAAAAATTGAGAAAAACATAAAAGCGTTGATCATATTTATCCTCTAAATTCACTAAGAAACAAACGTACTCTGACAAAATAGATAATGCTCTTTGGTCTTCTGCATAACTCTCTAAAACCTTCTTTTCTAATTTTTCCCAACCTTCTTGAGACAAGGTCAATGTAGATTGGCGCATCAACTCCAATTTTTGTTCGTAATATATGAGCTTTTCACACCATCTAATAACATCAGACAATCTGGCATAAGGTGTTAAGAGCAGTTCCTGTTCTATTTCTCTTAACCGTTTATCAAAAGCAAGATATTTCATATTCCAACGACTTTCCGAATCTTTTATTTGGTTACGGAGTTGTGTTAAATCCATAAAACGCTCCCTAATTCTATTGTGGATATTGCTTTTGCAACTCTAATAAATCTTCTGGATACCACTCAAACCATTCTGCATAATCGATACCGTCCATAGCTTGCGCTTCTGCTTCATTAACTGGGTCAATCCCATACTTGGGTGTTCCAATAGGTCGAGCATAAATTCCTACCCAATTCCATCCACCTTCCCACATACTATCTGGAATATATCGTTTATTTTTTAAATCAATCAATGCCAATCGACGCATTTCTTTTACTTCCATATTTTTATCCTCCCTCAAAAGTTTTGTCTAATATCCAATAATTGGAGCTATACTATAAAAGTGGACACAAAATAGTGTGCTATAATCTGTCTCATAAGACACAAAAACGAAAGGACT
>CAKPVT010000040.1 GCA_934196125.1 uncultured Streptococcus sp.
ATATCTCCAATTTATCTTCATAGCTTAGTTTCATCAAAAAACACCCCAATCGTTAGATTTTATGTCTAACTTTTGGGATGCGGTATACACATCGGAATGTTCTTTTAATATTTGGTAAAATTATCATCTAAACACATTCAATCTTTAGCCAAGCGTAGCCTGCTGTTGCTAGCCATGTGAGGGCGTTAGCAATCAGCAAAACTTTGAACCAGACGCCAATATGGTATGTGATTTTTAATGTGTTTTTTCCGATTTTTTGTGTCACAGTTGGTGTTCCAATTCCTGATAAGGAATAATCGGTACGACTTAGTTTCTTACCATTGAGTGTTAGCTCAGTATCCTTGTATTTGGTGATTGGAATGTTGACCTTACCACTGTTGTCGGCAATCCATGTAAAGATAAGAGTATTCCCATCTTGTGATTTGTCAAAAGCAGCTGTATGACCAATGACAAACTCTTCATAAAGAGCGTATTTGTTATCCTTGTTTGATTTGTCAGCAGGAAGATAGTCTGGTGTTGATTTCGAGATTAAATTTAACAGTTCATCTAAATCTGAACTGTGAAAACTAGCTCGAACTTCCTCAGACTTTCCCCAAACAAAGGTATGTTTTGTAGTTTTGATAGGGTGTTTAGCAGTATAGTATTCAACAATCTTTTCTTGTTGCAGATGTGTTAGCTGAGCAAGGCTGAAAAGATTAATCAAAATCGCTCCGGCTGTCACTAGTCTGGACCATTTGATATCAAAATAACGCTCTAAAACTAGCGCTACTGCTAATAATAATAGCACCGTAGCGGGCACAAAAAAGCGAAACGGGAATTGAATTAAATTGACTAAAGAAAGGTTTAATTTATTAACACTATACCAAGGAAAAATGCTACTTGACAGAACGAGAAAGAAGAAAAATGTTCCTGTTGTAACTCGCAAGAGTATATCAAAATGGCGCCAATGTCTGAATGAAAAATACAATTGATACAGCACCAAAAGTAGCAAAGGTAACGGTGTTATCAGCCATTGAATGCTACGTTGATTCACCGTCATAATATATAATTTTGAATTGATAAATGGTTCAACCAAATTATTATTACGTCCGAGGTCAATAAGCGCAGCCCAGACATTCGTTGTCAATAAAAGAGCAAGTAAAACAGCTTGTATTCCTTTGATGATAATGGTTTTCTTTTCTTGAAATTTGATAAAACCGTACAAATAAAACGGCAAATAAGAAACAATGAGCAAGAAGCAACTTAGCATATGGACTTGCATCATCAAAGCGACAGCAACGGCTAAGCGTAGCACGCCTACTTTTTTAGTTTTCACAAAATCAATCGCTGGAATCATGCACCACGGCATAAAAGCAGCTCCCCAACTTGAAAAACCTTGCCTAAATGTCCAATATTGAACAGAAAAAGTCATCATGTAAAAAATGGCAATGGCTAGAGAAATTTTAGGCTTGACAGCTACTCTGCGTATCAATCGATACATTGAAAAGCCTGCAATCACACTCAACAAAAAGCGTGATACCAACTGATACGTGTACCAATTGCGACTGATTAAAACCAGCAAACCTTGAAAATAGGCAAAATAGGGACCGTATAACGCATTAACAATCCGCCCTGAGCTATAAAAGCCATACAAGGATATAAAATAACTGAAGTTACCAGTCTTAATCTGCATAGCCGTTTCATAGAAACGATTGTAGTGAAAGAGAAAATCACTACCAACAATAACACCTTTTGATATAATTTGTGGAAGAATCAGTAAAAAAGCAACTAGCATTATCACAAGGCTTGGTAGCCAAAAGCGCTTTTCTCGTAGATGAGTAAGGCTCTTCTTAAAATTCTTAAACATACTTATCTCCTAAAAAAAGTCCTTATCCATCTTAGCACAGTAAAAAAAAGATTACAAACAGAAACAGAAAACTTTCATGAAATTTTCTTATTTATATTCAAGAGTACCTTTCGTTTCTTGCAAAAATTCTCCCAAAATCGGACAAACAAGTGATTTTTCGTCATCTGTTACCCCAGTAAAAACAAATGGATTTTCCAGATTGACTTGTGAATAATCCTCAACTTGGCAAACAGCAAATTCTTCAGTAATCGGTTTAATGGTTAGCATTGACAGCTTCCTCCTCATTTAATTTTTCTTTAATCGCAGTTGCGACATTTCGTGGAATACCACAGTTTACAATATCGTCTATATCAGCCTTTTGAATATTGGGTAGGCTCTTAAAGTGCTTCATGAGTAATTGCTTGCGCTTTGATCCCAATCCAGCAATGCCATCAAGTTTTGATGAGAATGAATTTTTACTACGCACTTGACGGTGGAAGGTAATAGCAAAACGGTGCACCTCATCTTGGATACGTTGTAACAAGAAAAATTCTTCGGAATTTCGTGGCAATTCAACAACTTCTAAAGGGTCACCAAACAATAATTCGTGCGTTTGGTGTTTATCATTTTTTTGCAGACCAGCAATTGGAATATCAAGACCGAGCTTGTTTTCAATAACATCACGCGCCACATTGACCTGACCTTGACCACCATCGATGATAATCAAATCTGGTGGCACTAAGCCATCTTTCATCACGCGGCTATAACGGCGATAGATGACCTCGCGCATGCTGGCATAATCATCTGGTCCGACAACTGTTTTAATCTTGAATTTTCGATAATCTTTCTTACTTGGTTTTCCATTTACAAAGACCACCATAGCAGCGACAGGGCTTGTTCCTTGAATATTTGAGTTATCAAAGGCTTCAATACGAACAGGCTTTGGAATGTTAAGCAATTCGCCGATATTTTCAACAGCACCATAAGTTTTCTTAACATCTTTTTCAAGCAAATCAAATTTTTGTTGCAAACTCACACGTGCATTTTTGATAGCTAGGTTAACAAGCTGCTTCTTCTCGCCACGTTGGGGCTTGATGATTTTCGTATCAACAATCGCCTTGACCAATTCTTCATCAATTTCTTTAGGAATGAAAATTTCTTTGGGAGTAAAGTGCTTATTGTCACGGTAAAATTGTCCCATGTAAGTCAAAAAATCTTCTTCTGGGTCATTGTAATAAGGAAACATATTAACATCACGTTGAATGAGTTTCCCTTGGCGAACAAAAAATACTTGCACACACATCCAGCCTTTGTCAACGTAGTAGCCAAAAATATCACGATCCATCATATCTTGGCTCATCACGCGCTGTTTCGTGCGCAAAGTTGAAATAGCTTGCAGTAAATCGCGATATTCTGCCGCACGTTCAAATTCCATTAAATCTGATGCTTTTTGCATTTTATCTTTAAGTTGGTCAACAATTTTATTGTCTTGACCGTTAAGGAAATTTTTCACATCGTGCGCCATATCAACAAAATAATCATGGTCAACATGACAAATTATATGTGCTTTACATTGCCCTAAGTGGTAATAAAAACAAACTTTATTAGCAGGATTGGTACATTTCTTAAATGGAAAAATGCGGTCTAACAGGCGTTTGATTTCCGTTGCCGCTCCCGAATCAGGATAGGGGCCAAAATACATGGCACCGTCTTTTTTGATTTGGCGGGTAATCATTAAACGTGGATATTGCTCATTAGTTGTGATTTTGATGAAAGGATAGGATTTATCATCTTTGAGCTTGATATTGTATTTTGGCATATTTTCTTGAATGAGATTGATTTCAAGAAGCAACGCCTCGGTATTGGAACCTGTGACAATATACTCAAAATCCTCTATTTCTGAAACCAAAAGTTCTGTTTTGGTATTATGGCTGCCATGAAAATAGCTACGCACACGATTTTTCAGATTTTTTGCCTTACCAACATAAATAATCGTGCCATTTTTATCCTTGTGTATATAGCATCCTGGGCTATCTGGCAACAGCTCCAGTTTATGTTTAATCAGTTCATTCATGTTTATATTATAACAAAATCGTTTTAGCATTGCTGTGGTAAAAGTTCCTCTTATTTTTGGGATTTGGCTTTTTTTGATAATATAAAGGCAAGATTGATTCATTGAAAGTAAAGGAGCTATTATGCCAGAACTTCTTGCTAAACGTGTATCCAACTATGAACTTTTCTTTGACTTGGCTTTTGTTTTGGGCATTAGTCAATTGACCTCATCAATCCATTTAAGCCATGTTGGTGTTCAAGAAATTTTTTCATTTATTATATCTAACATTTATATCTAACATTATTTTGCTGAATCTTTGGATGACCGAAGTGTTTTACTACAACAAATACGGTGATTCGAGGCGAATTGATATTTTCTCTGTTATTGCGCTGATGTTTGTTGTTGAAAATCTTGCTTTGACATTTGATATGAATATGACGCATCTTTACGCTGGGCATCCGGCCGTCATCATCTTTAATTGGCTTCTCATACTAGCTTATGCCATTATTGCGCTACAATATTTTCTCAAAGGACGTGTTTTAGGATTTAACAGAGACATAAGATTTAGCATTGTTGCTTGTACCATTTATGGGATTTCTTTGTTGCCTTTTGCATTAGGATTATTGGGAGCTAATATTTGGACGGTGTTAATTTACCTCATCCCCAATATTTTTCCACTTCTTACAAGGTGCTATCACGATTCGTCACGCATAATTTTCCGCATGCTGTTGAGCGAGCTCAGTTGGTGACAATTTTAACCTTGGGTGAAACTGTCATTGCCATTATCAGTACCTATCCGCTGACAAAATCTCTTTATCAAGGTGCCCTATCATTTGTTGGAATGTCTTTCATGTTTATTTCTTACATGACACAAATTTTCTTGGCAATAGACTATCATCGTCAAGCAGCAGGTTCATTGCTATTCTATGCTCATATTCCGATTTTTATCGGTATTAATATTTTCACCGTTGGGATAGAATTTTTAGCTGATTCACATCATGCTAACCTTGGATTTGCTCTCTTTCTTTTTGGTTTTCTCAGTTTTTATGCAGGTGTTGTGACAACAACGCATTATAATCAAAGCATTTATCAACTTCATTTGAAAACGTATCTTAAAATCGGATTACTTTTGGAAATCGGTGCTTTTATCATGTCCCTTGTTAGACATCATATCCTACTACCTGTCGCTCGTTCTTTGTGCGACAACATGGGCATATAATCGTTATTATCTGGCAGTTCGTCGAAGAATCGGCATCTTCTAGGATAACGAAGGCGTCGTTACCACCAAGTTCCATAGATGATTTTTTCAAATTTGCTCCCGCTTCTGCCACAATAGAAGCACCAACACGTTCAGAACCAGTCAAGCAACCCCCAACAACACGTGGGTCTGCGATAGCCTTGGAAACTTGGTCATAAAATTTAACTACGGTATCCGAGTTCATTATAGCACTTAAGGAATCGGTTTCAAGTAAGCGCTATCGTTTTTCAAAAAAGAAAAACAATACTTGAACATTCACAAACATTGTTTCTACATTTTTATTACCAAATCCCCAGAAGATGCTGCATCCAAAGACTGACACAGGTAATAGCTATCCAACACGTAGCCCCCACTCCAATAGCTTGTCCACCAGTCTTAATAAGTTTGATAGGATTCGTGTTAATACCAATAGCTCCCATTGCCATGACAATAAAGAATTTTGAGAGTGTCTTAAGATTATCGAAAATAACTGTATCAATTCCTAAACCACTGACAATTGTCGTGACAATCGAAGCCAATATGAAATAAAGGACAAACATTGGAAAAGCTTTTTTCAATTGGAAAGTCGTTTGTTTAGCTCTACCATTTTTTGAATCTTGATAGGCTTTATAGAATGACAGCCCTAAAGTAATCGGAATAATGGTCAGTGTGCGCGTTAATTTCACAATTGTTGCACCGTCTAAGGTATTTGACCCGTGAACAGCATCCCAAGCTGTCGCTGTCGCCGTAACGGATGACGTATCATTGACAGCTGTTCCCGCAAAAAGTGCAAAACCTTGCTTAGATAGGTGGAGTAAGTCCCCCAACGTTGGAAAAATTAATGCTGCTAAGATATTGAAGAGAAAGATAACCGAAATACTCTTTGCTACTTCTTCATCTTTTGCTTTGATAACTGGTGCTGTTGCGGCAATGGCTGAGCCACCACAAATAGATGACCCAACACCAACCAAGATTGCTATATTACTATCCAATTTTAGCCATTTTTGCAATAAAAACGCTACAACCAACGAGACTGCAATGGTTGAAATAATAATTGGCAATGATTGTGTCCCAACTTTAAAAACTTGTGTTAAGTTTAAACCAAAACCTAATAAAACAACCGCCGCTTGTAAAATATATTTTGATGTAAAAGCAATACCATCAGTGGTTTGGGTGCGATTATTATGAAAATTCCCCACAACCATCCCAAGTAAAATTGCAAATACTGGCGCTCCTACAAGTGGAAATAAATGCCCTAAAAACCAGGCTGGCAAAGCCAGAATCACACAAAACATAATTCCCAGCAATTTTTTCTCAATTGTCATCATAATAAAAACTCCTTTTCACAAAATATTATAACTTGGACAAGTTATAATGTAAAATTATGATTTATTATGATATAATAACAAGAAATAATAGGAGATTATTATGCTTGATTACCGTGTTTTTACCTTTATGAAAGTCTGCGAAACGCTTAATTTTACCCAAGCTGCTAAAGAATTG
The DNA here is from genome assembly GCA_934196125.1 of uncultured Streptococcus sp. Taxonomy (GTDB): domain Bacteria; phylum Bacillota; class Bacilli; order Lactobacillales; family Streptococcaceae; genus Streptococcus. The sequence continues at coordinate 6,619 of CAKPVT010000040.1, forward strand.
CATATCACACAACCCGCTGTCACCAAACACATTCAAACTTTGGAAAATGATTATCAAACCAAACTCTTTACTTTCTCTGGAAAACAATGTCAACTCACCAAAAGTGGTAAAGAATTGCTTGATTTGCTGACAACAATAAACAATGACATTCAACATTTCAAATCACATCTCAATCAAGATCAAACACCAATTAACTTCGGTGCTACTTTGACTATCGGCGAATATGTGTTAAGCGATTCATTAGCCATCATTCTTTCCGAACATCCTAATTTTAAAATTAAAATGCTGGTTGATAATACGGAAACGTTATTAAAGGACATTGACCAAGGAAAAATTGATTTTGCTCTAATTGAAGGTTTCTTTTCCAAAGAAAAATATGACTTTATGCCCTATAAAACCGAACCCTTTATCGCCGTTGCTTCCCCAAAAGCTGGGTTTATGGATAAAACCTACACGCTCGAAGAGTTACTAGACTATCCTATCATCATTCGCGAACAAGGCTCTGGAACACGTGAAATGCTTGAAGTGACACTAAAAGAAGCTAATCTAGCTATCACTGACTTTCATCACATTACCGAAATCGGTAGTCTCAATGCGATTTGTCAATTGATTACGAATAATCTTGGTATTACTTTTGTCTATAAAAGTGTGGTTCAAAAAGAATTAGACAGCGGCAAACTCTTTGAAATTAAGCTTGATTTACCACCAATAAGCCATGATTTTACTTTTGTTTGGCGAAAAAATAGTCATTTTAAAAGTTTATATCAAGACATTTTCAAACTCTTTCTAACAAATTAGGACTTGATTTAAACGCTTTTTTGACATAAACTATATAGTTATATAAACCCTACGTTAATTTAGAAAGGGCAAGTATGCAATCTACATTGAACATTACAGAACTTTTCCAATATGGTGAGCGTGTGACGTTTCAAAAAGGCGATAAGGTGACAAAATCTGTTGCTGGAGAAGTAATGGTGATATTTATATCCTATCATCAGGTGTTTGTGCACTTTCTTCTATTTCTTGCGACGGCAAAGAAACAACTTATCTCTACTTCAAGAAACAACAATTTGTCGGATTCACACCATTGATGACTGCTTTTAATCTCAATTATTATGGGAAAAAGACGTTTTCAATCGTTGCTAAGACACCTTGTGTCGCTTATCGTATTCCAAACAGAAATTTTCAGGATTTGCTTGGTTTTCCATCGGTGGCAACTTTGATGGTTAACACTTTGACTGAAAATCTTGTCTACCTTATGGAACATTTTCATAGCAGCAAAAATGAGCCTGCTCTAGTCCAATTTAGTCGCTTTCTTCTTGATCAAGCAGAAAAAGATGCTTCTGGTACTCTCGTGCTCGACACCGTCTTTACGTATCAAGAAATCGCTTGCTATCTCGGCGTACATGCCGTAACAATCGCTCGAATGGTTAAAGCCTTGCGAGATGAACAGTTAATTGATAAAATTGGACACCAAATCCGCATTATCAATCCTGAGCAAATGGCAAGATTAATCACTGAAGAACGAAAAATCGATTATTAAAAATCAGCTGAAACACAATGTTCAGCTGATTTTTAGTTAACTCTACTGTGTCACGCTGGGTTTGATTTTTATCATTATCGTAATAATTCAAGTAAACCTTGATAATCTTTAACCACGTAGGTTGGAGTGGCTTGGGTATGGTTTTCTTTGCGGACTGGATTGTACCAAACGGTATCAATACCTGCGTTGTTGCCACCTTGGACATCGGCTAAAAGATCATCTCCAATCATCAGCGCTTCTTGATGATTGAATTGGGAAATAGCTCCCGCAATAACATCATAAAAGCCTTTATCTGGCTTTTGGTAACCGACTTCATCAGAAATGAAAACATGCTCAAAATAATCTTTAATCGTTGAATTTGCCATGCGCCCTGTTTGAATTTTGGTAATACCATTGGTTGCTCCAAAAATACGGTAGCCTTGCTGGCTAAGATTATCAAGCAACTTATCTGCGCCAACTAAAGTCTGCCCTTGTTGACTAAGAAATTCTTGGTAACGTTTGGCAAAAGCACGCCCATCTACCTCATGCCCAAAATTCGCAAATAGTCGTGTAAAACGCGTGTTGACCAACTCTTTTTTGGTGATTTTCTTAAGGCTCAAATCATCCCACAACTGACGATTCATGGGAATGTAAAAATCCTTATAAGCCTGAATATCTGACACACGCGCTTCCTGCAAAAGCTCCGTCAACGCCACATCCTCTGCCGCATTAAAATCAAGCAAAGTGTGGTCCAAATCGAATAATAAGTAATGGTAATCTGCTATCATGAAAACTCCTTTGGCAAATATTATAGCATATAAAGCAACATAATCAAAAAAGCCCACTTCAAATTGGTTTTAAAGTGGGCTTCTTCCTACTTCACTTCCAAGCGGTCTTTAAGTTTTTCGACAAAGAGGTAGGCGGCGGGGCAGAAAAGGGTGTTTTTAATGGTTAAGTGATTGATTTGGTAGATTTTCTTGCGGTCGGTGTGTGGAAATTCACGGCAAGCTTTGGGACGAACGTCGTAGATGGTACAAAGGTTATTATCGCCTAAGAATGGGCAAGGCATAGATTGGAAAACTTTGTCGCCGTCTTCATCAACACGCAAATACATTTCTTCAAAAACAGACAATTTCATGCGAAAGACTTTTGAAATGCGTGTGATGTCAGCTTCTGTAAAAAGCGGTCCTAAGCTTTTGCAACAATTGGCACATTTGGTGCAATCAATCTCATTAAACACTTCAGTGTGGATTTCTTGAGTGATTTTATCAAGATTTTTGGGTGCTTTTTTCTTGAGTGTCGCTAAAAATTTACTGTGCTCTTTTTGTTTTTGTTGAGCAAGTTCATGATAACGTTCAATATCAATTTCTGTCATTTTGTTACCTTCTAGTGTTTCGATTTCAGTCAGAAAATATTATAGCATAAATAAAGTTTCCAGTAGAAAGTTTATCCATGAGCCTAAAAAGTGAATTGTAATGTCAAAGAAATCCTCTTTTCAGCAGAGCTTTAACAAAGCTGCACGTTCTTGTTTCTTGATTGCATTTATAAATCTTGCAAATTCCACCTTAGCAGCTCTGCTATTTTGCATAGAATCGTGAAAGGTAAAGGTCAACTGTTCCAGAAAAACGGGGGCTGTTCCCTTTTCCTGATAAATATTTCCTTGAAAGAAGTAGCGTCGCGTCTTTCTATCAATGGCAACGAGGGACGAACGCCAACGTGCTTTGCGTTGATTATCTGGCTTCCAACTGATTTTCAATTGCTGACCACGATAATACCCGCCCATTAATTGCAAATAGATTGTTTTCTTTTTAACTGGATCTTTGTAAGCACAAGTCAAAGCATAAGCTTGATCCTTCACTACTGAAAAAGGATGAAAATTTTGAATTCCTTGGTAATCTTCGTAAGACATCAGCTTTTCTGCTTGGGAAAGATTGTGAAAAATCGCTGAATGTGCATCACGAAATGGGTCGTAAACGTCACTGCTTTCAGTTGGTTTTCCATGTAAAATCTCATCAATCTGAGTTTGAGTGTAATAGGTCACATAGTCTTTGACCGCCTTGCTATCATTTGGCACTTGTAAAATCTGAATCGTCTGGCATGCCTTTAGCGGAACGGATAAAATCCCTTGATAAAGTGTCGATTTGGTAAAACGTTTGAGACGTTTCAACTCATGATCATATCCAAGTTTTGAACGATTGAGGACGTAAAATGCCTCGTCGTTATCCAATTTAAAAACAATGACAAATTGAAGGTGCTTTCGCTTGTGGTCAATTCTAAAAATTGGTGTTGTAAATTGAGAATCATTTTTAAAAAGTTGCAAAAAATGACCAGCTTGCACAATTCTTTTATGAGTGATGTGAGTCATAAATTTAGTTTAGCATGGTTAGATAAAATTATCACGGTAGTCACATAAAAAACGCCCAAACCGTTTTCAGCTGGGCATTAAGCGAAATGAGATTGTTTTGTATTTTGATTGTATGAGTAAAATGTAATTGTAAAAGAATAAGTTTAAAGGGCGTTGTAATCGTCGTCGCTAACAGCTTCTAGCCAAGTATTTGACGTGTTTTCGCCAGGAACTTCCACTAAAATATGGCTAAACCATGAATCTTTTTTAGCGCCATGCCAATGTTTTGTATTGGCTGGAATCACGATAACTTTCCCTGGTTCAAGGCTCACAGCTTCTTTGTCTTCTTCTTGATACCAACCTTGACCTGCTGTACAAATCAAAATTTGTCCGCCACCTTTATCAGCATTGTGAACATGCCAATGGTTACGACAACCAGGTTCAAAAGTGACATTCGCCAAGAAAAGCGGTGAATCTGTACCAACCAACGGGTTCAAGAATGATTGTCCGTCAAAATATTGCGCAAAAACGTCATTTGGTTGGCCCTGTCCGAATACATTTTCTTTGTCAAAAGTTGCTTTATCTGTCATTTGTTATCCTTTCATTTCATATCTTTTCTTAATCTTCATTATTCCAAACTTCTTTGGCAAGGTTAAAGACTGCCCAGCCTTTTGGCAACCTGCATAGAAAGCCACGTGTGTAATGACTGCTGCAATTTCTTCTTTGCTAACACCGTTAGCTTTCGCATTTTGCAAATGGAATTTTAGTGAGCTGTCTGTAATACCTGATGCCATAAGTGCCACAACTGTGATGATACAGCGTGTTTTTAAATCAATATCGTTATTATTCCAGTTTTCACCAAAGAGCACATCATCATTAAAATGTGCAAATTCTGGTGCAAATTCACTCAATTGGTCACGTCCTGCTGTTTGTTTAATTGTCATTGGTTTTCCTTTCTTAATAGGGTTTATACTGCCATTATACGCTTCTCTTTTTTAATAACAAATACTTATTTGACATAGTGTTTTATGCCTTTTAAGCATAATTTAAATCTTAAACGAACTAATCATTTTAACTGTTTCAGGGTCAGCATGTGAGAAGAATTGGCTTTCACCCATATCAAGTTTCAAAATTTCTGCCATGTCATCATCTGTTAAAACAAAGTCAAAGACATCAAAATTTTGTTCCATACGATTTTTATGAACCGTTTTAGGAATAACAATAACATCACGTTGAATCAAGTAACGTAGGGCAACTTGCGCAGCTGATTTATGATATTTTTCTCCAATCGCAACAAGTGTTTCATTGGTAAAGAAATCATTGCGCCCTTCTGCAAATGGTCCCAAAGATTCGATTTGAACACCATATTCGTCCATTGTTTTGCGAGCATTTAATTGTTGATTGAAAACGTGCGTTTCAACTTGGTTAACCATTGGAGTGACATCCGCAAAAATAGCCAAATCTGCTACACGGTCTGGTGCAAAATTGCTGATACCGATTGCTTTGATTTTACCAGCTTTATAATATTCTTCCATGGCACGATAAGCACCATAATAATCACCAAATGGCTGATGTAAAAGCACCAAATCAATGTAGTCTGTTTGAAGTTTCGCTAAAGAAGCATCAAGAGAAGCTTTGGCTTTTTCATAGCCATAATTGCTAATCCAAATTTTAGTTGTGATGAAAAATTCTTCACGCGCAATACCAGACTTGCGGATAGCATTTCCAACAGCTTCTTCATTCATATAAGCTTGAGCGGTGTCAATTGAGCGGTAACCAACCGAAATTGCATCACTAACCACGCGCTCACATTCGTCAAAATCTGGCACTTGATACACACCAAATCCTAAAATCGGCATTTTAACGCCATTTGATAACGTTTTGTAGTCCATTTGCTTCGCCTTTACTCATTTTCGTCATCTTCAAATAGAGCTTGTTCTTTTTTGAGGATGATGTTTTGATAATTTTCAATTTTGTGATTGAGCCTATCATGTGCACTTTGCAATTCAGCAATACGTTCTGCCAATTTATCACGTTGTTCTTCAAGCAAAGTCATGCGTACCTCTTCAGTTCCATCACCTTCTTCCACCAAGGCCATGTATTCAATTAAAGATTCAACGCTCATGCCTGCTTTTTTCTGAAACAACGAACAAATTCCAAAGTGGCGATATCACGCTCTGAAAAATCACGGACTCCTGATTTATTACGCGTTACTCGAGGAAGCAAGCCAATGCGTTCATAATAGCGAATGGTATCTGCTGAAATTCCTGTCTGTTCGCTTACTTTTTTGATATTCATACGTCATCTTATATTTATATTAGCGGGTAGCTCCCGCTAGTATAAACCCTTTCTTTAATTATTTTTTAGATTTGTTTTATACT
>CAKPVT010000041.1 GCA_934196125.1 uncultured Streptococcus sp.
ATTCAAGTTTATCGCAGTGAGGGTGTTTTTTATTGTTTAGAATTTTCTCTTGACTTTTTATATAGAATGTCTCCTTTTAAACACCGCGTTGGTTGTCATATAAAAGCGTGTGTAATTGTGGCAACACGCGCACGCTTTGCCATTCTGGGTCAGCTGCTACTATCTCCCATAGTAGTCGCAAACGGTCGAGCTGGTGCTCCACGATATTGCCGTTGGCGTGCGGTTCTGGATTACCAGCTGATAAATACAAAACATCAGGCTGATAACGTTTTTGAATCATTTTAGCAAACGCCAAATCGGCATCATCAAAAACTGGAATTTTAAAGGTGATTTGCTCTTTTTTCAATTGCGAAACAATAAAATCAAGCGTTTCAAAATTAACCGTCATCTTACTTGACGGTGGCTTGGGACTAAGCGTTACTTGGTCAATGTCCTTTAGCCACGTTTGCCAGCGCGAGCCTTGCGTTTCAATAGCTAAGGTCACCCCGCGCGCTTTTAATTTGGCAACCAGCTCTGCCATATTATTCGCCAATAAACATGGATTGCCACCTGATAAAGTCACATAATCGTACGTTCCCAATTGGTCAAGCTGCTCAATCACTTCATCAACAGTCATTCGCTTAGGCTTTTCCGAACCATCCCAAGTAAAGGCAGAATCGCACCAATCGCAATGATAGTCACAGCCACCCGTTCTCACAAACATGGTCTTTTGACCAATCGCTCTGCCTTCACCTTGAAAAGTTGGACCAAAAATTTCAAGAATCGGAAGGGTTAACTGACGTTTAGTCATCAATCTCCCACTCCCTTCTAAATTCCGCAAATGATGTCGGTGTTTCATACAAGCGGACATATTCTACACGAATCTCACGTTCTTTTAGCAAATACTGCGCAACTTGCTTAAAAATCCAGTAAACCATATTTTCTGCTGTAGTGTTCATATAGGGCAGGCTTTTATTGAGGTAATGGTGGTCTAAACTTGGTTCCAACTGTTTTTTGTAAATCTGTTTGAGGTCGCCAAAATCAACTGCCATGCCACGGTCATCAAGCAGCCCAGAAACCGCAATTTGCAAACGATAAGTATGCCCATGCAAAGCCTTACATTTACCATTGTAATTGAACAAATGGTGTGCCGCATCAAAGGTGAATTCTTTTGAAACCATGACACGACGTGGGCAATAAACCAAGGATTCACCCGTTGGGACTTTTAGCTCTTTTGGTATTTCAAACATTAGGCTTGCCCTTTCTTTGCAAGGTATTTTTCAAGACCTGCCTGACGAAGCTTGCAAGCAGAACATTCACCGCAACCACTTCCTTTAATGCCGTTATAGCACGTTAGCGTATTTTCTCGAACATAATCAAATTTGCCAAGTTGGTCAGCTAATTCCCATGTTTCTGACTTATCAAGCCACATCAGCGGTGTTTGAATAACAAAATTATAATCCATTGCCAAATTCAGCGTAACATTGAGTGATTTGACAAAGGCATCACGACAGTCTGGATAACCTGAAAAATCCGTTTCACAAACACCAGTAATAATGTCTGTGATACCAAGACGCTTCGCCAGCACAGCCGCAAACGATAAAAACAAATGATTTCGACCATCAACAAAAGTATTTGGCAAATCATCGTCTAGATTTTCGATTGCAATATCACGAGTCAAGGCATTTTCAGTTAATTGTCCCAATAAAGACATGTCTAGCAAATGGTTTTTAACCCCTTGTTCGGCAGCGATGTGTTTGGCTACTTCAAGTTCCAAACTGTGACGTTGACCATAATTAAACGTGACAGTTTCCACGTGGTCGTAGTGTTTCAAAGCCCAAAATAGGCAAGTTGTTGAATCTTGTCCGCCACTAAAGACGACAAGTGCAGATTGACGTTTCATCTTATCTCCTCTATATCTTTTCAGATATTTGGGCAAAAGAAAATCCCTCATGGGAATCCACAAGGGCGCTAATTCAGTCATTAGGCTGGTTTTTTTTAGCGATGGCCTTTCCCAAACATCGTTATTATTAACGTTACTATCATATCATCTTTGCAACAGATATTCAATGACTAAAAAAATGCAAGAATAAGAAAACAGGACTTGCTTAAAACAAAATCCTGTTTTTTATTAATAATTATGCTTATTTGCTTTTGGCAAACTGGCTATTGTAAAGATCATAATAGAAACCTTTCGCAGCTAATAAACTTTCATGATTGCCTTGTTCAATGATTTGACCATTGTTAAGCACCAAAATCTTATCAGCCTCTTGAATGGTTGATAGGCGGTGAGCAATGACAAAGCTTGTACGTCCTTCCATTAATTTAGCCATAGCCTTTTGAATCAATAATTCCAAACGTGTGTCAACAGATGACGTTGCTTCGTCCAAAATCAGGATTTTAGGGTCAGCAAGTAAGGCACGCGCAATGGTTAACAATTGTTTTTGACCAAGCGATACGTTGCTTGATTCTTGGTTCATTTCCATATTGTAACCACCTGGTAGCGTGCGAATAAAGTGGTCAACATTGGCAGCTTTAGCAGCCTCAACAACTTCTTCATCTGTCGCATCCAAGTTCCCGAAACGGAGATTTTCCTTGATACTTGCCTCGTAGAGCCACGCATCTTGCAAAACCATTCCAAATTGTTTGCGATATTCTTGGCGTGACAAGTTGCGAATATCATGACCATCAATTTTAATCGAACCAGAGGTAACGTCGTAGAATCGCATTAAAAGATTAATCAGCGTTGTCTTACCAGCCCCTGTTGGACCAACAATCGCCACCATTTCACCTGGTTTGACATCAAGATTGAAATTTTGAATCAATGGTTTGTCTGCCACGTATTGGAAGGAAACATTTTCAAAGCTAACTTGACCTGTTAAATCATGTGTCAAATGCTCTGTTACATCAGCAACTTCTTCTGGTTCATCTAGAACTTCAAAGATACGGTCAAGTGATGACTTGGCACTTTGAAGAATGCTTGCCAACTGTGTAATGGTTTGAACAGGTTGACTGACTTGCCAAACGTATTGAACGAAAGCTTGCATATTACCAACCGTCAAGTTTCCAGAAAGAACTTGCAAAGCTCCCAAAACTGCCACAATCAGGTAAGCCATATCAGAAATTGCACTAAGAACTGGCATCATAATTCCTGAAATAAAGCTTGCCTTGAAACCAACTTCTTGCAAATTTTGAGTGATTTCACAAAATTCTTCACTTGAAATTTCTTCACGACCATAAAGTTTGATAACGTTAAAGCCAGTTAGATTTTCCTGAACAAAACCGTTCATATCACCGAGAGTGTCAGCTTGTTTTTTGAAATAGGGTTGAGATTTTTTCAAAATAAACTGAGCACTGATATAAGTGATTGGAATGATTAAAATAACTACCAAAGCCAAACGCCAATTGAGGTAAAGCACCATGCAAATAACCAAGAAAATGGTTAAGAAGGCGTTGATAATTTGAAGGAAACTTTGTTGTAAAGCGTTTGAAACTGTTTCAACATCTGACGTAAAACGCCCCAAAACATTTCCGAATTGTTGACTGTCAAAATAAGAAACTGGAACTTTATTGATTTTTTCACTTAAATCTCGGCGCAAATCATGAATACTTTTTTGCACAGCGTCAGTCATGAAATAGTTTGACCAATAGCTTCCTAGCTCATAACCTAAACCTCGCAAGAAATAAAGGGCTAAAATCATTGCAATATAAGAAATATTGATATGAGCACCTGCTACACCGCGCGCCATGTCAAGAAGGTTTGCCGTCAATTCTGTAATGGCAAGCCCTAAAATAAAAGGTTCCAATACACTCATGACACTGCTGAAAACTTTCAAGAAAATGGCAAGAAAAAGCGCACCTTTATATTGTTGGAGATAATCCCATAAACGTAGAAAAACGTTGCGTTTTGACATTGTTATTCTCCTTTCATCTCGTCTGCATTTTTCAATTGTGAGTTAGCAATTTCACGATAAATCGTGTTTGTTTGCATCAATTCATCATGTGTGCCACGTCCCACAATTTCACCTTTATCGAGGACGATAATTTGGTCAGCATCCATGATCGTTCCCACACGTTGTGCCACAATGAGAACGGTCGCTTCTTGAGTGACTTCTTTCAAACGCGCACGCAATTGCGCATCCGTTTTATAATCAAGAGCTGAGAACGAATCATCAAAAATATAAATATCAGGTTTCTTAACAACCGCACGCGCAATGGACAACCGTTGTTTTTGTCCTCCTGATAAATTGCTACCGCCTTCTGCCAAATGTGTTTGGTAACGCTCATCACGGCTTTCGATAAATTCTTTTGCTTGTGCAACATCTGCTGCTTCTTGTAATTCATCAACTGTTGCATCCGTTTTACCGTATTTTAGATTTTCGGCAATGGTTCCCGTAAACAAGAGCGCTTTTTGAGGAATAAAGCCAATCTTCTGACGTAGAGCTTTCAATTGATAGTCTCTAACATCAACACCGTCAACCAAAATTTTACCAAGTGTGACATCGTAAAATCGTGGAATCAGATTGACCAAAGAAGATTTTCCAGAACCTGTTGAGCCGATAAAGGCAATGGTTTCACCAGGTTTGGCTTTAAAGGAAATATCTTTTAAGACTGGACTTTCTGTCTCACCAGGGTAAGCAAAAGTCACCTTGTCAAATTCCAGATAACCTTTTATTTCAGTCTCAGTCACACCATTTTCATTAGGTGTAATTGAAATTGGCATTGCCATAACTTCTGAAATACGCTCGCTTGAGACAACAACACGAGGATACATGGTAAAGAGATTGGCAAAAAGTAAGAATGAAAAGAGCGCATGGAAGCTATATTCAATAAAAGCAACCAGATTACCAATCTGCAAATCACCTCTTGAGAGCGGATTTAAGGCAAACCAGACAATGGCAACAATCATTGAGATGATGATAAAGACAAATGATGGCTCTGTTAAACCAGTTAGTTTGAACAGACGACTTGAAATGCCTTTATACTCTTCGTTTTTACTATCAAAGCGTTCTTCTTGAAAATCTTCTCTAGCAAAGGCGCGAATGACACGCAAACCAGTCAAATTTTCACGAACATATTGGTTAATTTTATCAAGGGTGGCTTGTTGTTTTTCAGACAAAGGCCGTGTGCGTGTCGCAACGTAATAAACCACAAGTACCAAAAAGGGAATAGCCACCGCAACAATCCAGGCTAAGGACGGACTTGTTACCAAAATCATGACAACACTAAAAACAATCATGAGTGGTGTCACAACCCCCATACGGAGAGATTGTTCAGCAAATTGCATAAGTATAAAAGCATCGCTTGTCATCCGAGTGACAAGTGATGATACACCGATTTGTTCGTATTCATGGTGTGAGTATCCCTGCAATTTATCGTACATGTCATTACGCATGTCTTTAATCATATTAGTCGTGATTTTTCCTGCCGCATAAGCTAAAGTAACACGACCAATCGCTCCAACAATAATCACGATAAGCATGACAATTGCCCAGAAATAAACCTTATCTTTATTTCCAACTGTTATCCCTTGGTCAATCATACGAGCTAGTGCTGTTGGCAAACCAAGGTTAACCACAACAAATGTAAAAGCTCCTAATACATCCAAAATGAGCCATTTGGGATATTTTTTCAAATAAGTCCAAACTAGTTTCATAGTAAGTTTCCTTTCTAATCTGTTCTCTATTTTTAAGTAACGAAATACCTTCTTTCTGCAAGAAAGAGTGACCATGCTTATTCAGCTAAGTCACTCAAATAATCGTATCTTTCATATTTTTCAAGTAGGGTTTCATTAGCTTCGTCTAATGAACGTTGAAGATCTGCTAATTTGCCATAATCACTGGCACTTTCCTGCATTTGCGCTTCAATAGTTTCGATGTCCTCTTCAAGTTTGGCAATCTCATCTTCGATGACTTCCCATTCTTGTTTTTCAAAGTAAGACATGCGTTTTTTCTTCGTTTTTTCCTTCTCAGTCTTTTGTGACGGCGCTTTTTTAGCTTGTTCCACTACGGCATTTTCTTCAAACGCTTTTTCATCAAGATAATCCGTATAATTTCCGAAGAATTCACGAACACGCCCATTTTCAAATGCTAAGATTTTATTAGCCACTTTATCAAGGAAATAACGGTCGTGGCTAACCGTGATAACTGGTCCTGAGAATGTTTGCAAGAAACTTTCAAGAACTGTCAATGTTGCAATATCAAGGTCATTGGTTGGTTCATCAAGAAGAAGCACATTTGGTTTTTCAATCAAAATTTTCAACAGGTAAAGGCGTTTTTTCTCACCACCAGATAATTTTGAAATCAATGTGCCATGTGTTGAACGTGGGAATAAGAATTGTTCTAACAAATCTGTGACACTTGTTGTTCCAACGCTTGTTTTGACCTCATCAGCTACTTCTTGCAAATAATTGATGACACGTTTGTTTTCATCCATGTCTTTTGTCAATTGTGAGAAACAGCCAATGCGAACCGTTTCACCAATTTCAAGATTCCCAGCTGTCGGCTGCAAACCACCGTTTATCAAATTAAGAAGCGTTGATTTTCCGACACCGTTATCACCAACAATTCCGATTCGGTCTTTATTTTGCACCAAAAGGTTAAAGTCAGTCAAAATCTGTTTATCAGGATAAACAAAGGAAACATTTTCAAAATTGATAACTTTTTTACCGATTCGGCTTGTTTCAAAAGTAATCTCAAGTTCTGTTGATTGTGTCGCTCCTGACAAATCAGCTTTCAAATCATTGAAACGATTGATACGAGCTTGCTGTTTTGTCGCACGCGCTTGTGGTTGCGTACGCATCCAAGCTAATTCTTGCTTGTAAAGTTGTTTTTTCTTGTGAAGCGTTGCAGCGTCACGCTCATCTTGCTCCGCACGCAAACGCACATAATCTTGATAATTTCCTTGATATTCAGTCAATTGACTATTAGCCAATTCAAAAATACGCGTTGCCACATTATCCAAGAAATAACGGTCGTGGGTGATGAAAAGCACTGTTTTCTTAGAATTTTTTAGGAAATTCGTTAACCAAGCAATGGTATCAATATCCAAGTGGTTGGTTGGCTCGTCCAATAATAACAAGTCTGCATCATTTAACAAAACTTGCGCCAACTGAACACGACGACGAAGCCCACCAGACAAAGCACCAACTTTTTGTGACAAATCGTCCAAACCTAGCTTTGTAAGAACAATTTTGACTTCACTTTCAATCGCCCAAGCGTCAAGCGAATCCATTTCTGCCATGACTTTTTCAAGTTTAGCTTGATTAGCTTCATTGTAATCAGCCATCAAGGTCTCATAGGTCTTAATCAAAGTCATCTCACGCAAATCAGACGACAAAACTGTATCCAAAATAGTTTTATCGTCATCAAATTCAGGCTCTTGGGTCAAATAAGCGATTTTATAACCATTCTTAGCTGAAAACGGAGACACGTCGCCATCAAAGCCAAGACGACCAGAAATGACATCAAGGAGCGTTGTTTTCCCCGTTCCATTGACACCAATAACCCCAATGCGGTCAAAATCATGAATAATAAAGGAAATATCACGAAAAACAGTCTTATCACCGACCGATTTTGTTAAGTGTTCTACGATAAAATCACTCATTTGTTTTCCTTTCTAATAAAGTCAAAAATAGCTTCTTTGTCATTGGCAAGCTCACCAAGAACAATTTTTTCCTCAATTCCTTTTAATACCTGCCCTAATTCTGGACCAGGTTTGTATTGTAATTCTTTGATTAAAATTCCGCCATTGATAACAATTTCGTGTTTATCATGAATGGTTAATTCTTTATCTAAACGCTCAATACGCTCAAAATCAACTGGCAAACCAAAACCAGCACGCAAATCTTCAGCTTGTTCAATCAAACAACTGCCATAACGGTACATTTCCATCTTATCAAGCTCATTTTCTAGACGGAAACGGTAAATCACCACAATTTTTTCGACATCTTTTTGGAATTGACTTGATGTTTTCCATGCTTTCAAAAAGACACGAACGTCTTTGACATCTAAAGCTAATAGCAAAGCTGCCCAAGCTTGTTCAGACGTTTTAAAGTGATAATCACAGGCCAAATCGTCAAGTAATTGCTGTAAATTGTCATGAGCATTCTCAAGATATGGCAAATATTTTTGAGCCTGACTAGTAATCATGGCTTTAATCCCTTTACGCCAGAAAGGTGCCATCAATAATTTATCAAATTCAATAAAAGAGCGCTCTACCGAAATTTTTTCAAGTAAGGGTGCATGTGCTGCCATAGCAGCAAACGTATCAGGTTCAATATCAAAATCAAGACTAGCCGCAAAACGGAAACCGCGCATAATGCGCAGCGCATCTTCGTTAAAACGCTCCGCAGGATTTCCCACCGCACGTAATAACTTAGCTTCCAAATCTGCCAAACCGTTGAACTTATCAATAATTAAACCTGTCTCATCAAGTGCAAAAGCATTGACCGTAAAATCGCGACGTTTCAAATCTTCCTCTAGAGAACGCACAAATGACACGCTGCTAGGTCTGCGGTAATCCACGTAAACATCTTCTGTACGGAAAGTAGTGATTTCATACTCGCCACCTTCTTCTAAAACAAGAACCGTACCATGCTCAATCCCAATGTCAACCGTACGATGAAAAATACTCTTAGTCTCTTCTGGATAAGAACTTGTTGCAATATCAACGTCGTGGATTGGACGTTTTAGTAAAACATCACGAACGCTACCACCGACAAAATAAGCTTCGTAGCCAGCTTCGCGAATTTTTTTCAAGATTGGTAAAGCCTCCTGAAATTCAGAAGGCAGATTGTTTAATTTCATAGTAATTTTTCCAAACCATAAACGAGTTTATCTCGTTTGACGACTGCTTTAATTCCAATATTAACACCACTCATAAACGAAATACGATCATAAGAATCATGACGAAGTGTTAATCCCTCACCTTAGGCACCGAAGATGACTTCTTGGTACGCAACCAAGCCAGGTAAACGAACACTATGGATACGCATACCATCAAAATCAGCTCCACGCGCTCCTTTTAACGTTTCAACTTCATCTGCAGCCCCTTGTTTTTTAGGTTGACGAACTTCACGAATCAATTCCGCTGTTTTCACAGCTGTACCTGAAGGAGCATCTTTCTTATTGTCATGATGTAGTTCAATGATTTCAAGGTCTGGAAAATATTTGGCAACCTTAGCGGCAAATTCCATGAGTAAAATAGCACCAATTGCAAAGTTTGGAGCAATCAAACCACCTGTTTTCTTTTCTTCAGAAAGAGCGATTAATTCAGCGATTTCATCTTCTGAAAATCCTGTCGTTCCAACAACGGGAGCGAAGCCATTTTCCAAAGCAAAGCAGGTATTTTCATAAGCAACTGCTGGCATGGTAAAATCAACCCAAACATCTGCATCAAACCCAACTAATTGTGATTTGTCTGTGAATACTGGGACACCATCCACGTCTGATTCTGTCGCAAATGGGTCAAGCAATGCGGCTAAGGTTAATTCGTCATCTCCCTTAACCATATTAACTGCTGCTGAGCCCATTCGTCCTTTAAAACCTGCAATGATAACTTTAATACTCATGTCTTTTCCTCTCTAACGCTTAAACAATTGGTGTGAAACCAAATGCAACTGCGCCTTCCCCTAAATGAGTAGCAATAACACCATCAAATGTAACAATTTTAAGATTTTCAGCCTGACCTCTGTCAACTAAAGTCTGATAAAACTGTTGCGCTTTTTCTTCTGCTCGCGAATGAATGATGAAAACTTCGTAATCACCATTAACAGTCACTTCAGACAAAACGTCAACTAAACGCTTGATAGCTTTTTTCTCAGTTCTCACTTTTTCGAAAACTTCGATAACACCTTCGGCATTAAAATAAAGAATTGGCTTGATGCTAAGCAAATTTCCGATAAGTGCTGAGCCATTTGACAAACGACCACCTTTTACCAAGTGATTCAAATCATCAACCATGATAAAGGCGCTTGTTCCCTCAATTTGTTGTTGCAATTTGGCTAAAATATCGTCGAAATCCATACCAGCTTCTGCACAATTCAACGTATTTCTTACCATGCTGCCAAGCGGTGCGGAAGTAATTTTGCTATCTGGGAAAGCAATGGTCAATTCTGGATAATCGTCAACTAGAAATTGAATATTTTGCCAAAATCCTGAAATTCCTGAAGATAAGAATAAACCGATGACATGTGTGTAACCTTCTGAAGACAACTGTGACAAAATCTCGTCTAATTTTGCCAAACTTGGTTGGCTTGTTTTCGGAAGAACAGGCGACAGTGCCATTTTCTTGTAAAAATCATCCAAGCTCAAGTTCTTACCTTCAACGTAGCTAATCCCACCAATCATGATTGGAATATCCAAAATGTAAAGGTTCTCTTTTTGTTTGATGTCATCTGACAAAACTGCGGTTGTATCTGTAATAACTGCTAATTTCATTAGTTTCTAAACTCCAATTTAATCCCTGGACGATCTAGGGCAATTTCGGTTACTTCATACGTTAAGCGTTGCACAATGTCTAATAGCGGTGCGGCTAAATTTTCAACTTCTTCCTTGGTGAATTCACTTGGTTCGTTAACAATACGATTTTTAATGTGAACCATTTGTGACACGACGCCACTGATAACGAATTCTTTTTTTACGACCATAAATTGTAATACTGATACAATCGTTGTTTGGTTGTTTTCTGTATCTTTTTTTACTAATTGAAAAGTTACTTCAAAATTAGTCTTTGGTGTACCATTTTTCTTTTCCCATTCGAGATTTCTTGCATCATAATGGTACTGGTTTACAAATTCTTTTTCGCGTACTAATTCCATACTGGTCTCCTCTTTTGTATATCACCATTCATTATAGCATAAATAGCCTATATTTTGCACATTTTTCTTTGAAGTTTGAAATAATACTGAACATTCTTTTTTAATGTTTTTTTCTCTTTTGCACTTAATTTAATGTTTTTTAGATTTATGATTTTTAGAATATCTTTTCTGATGTTCAGCATGGCGTTTAGCTACTTCTTGACAATGAATTTGCTAACGTTGTTTAATGTTTTTGTGTCTTTCTTGTAAGTTTTCTACCGCGACACGATGTTCAACAATTTCTCTAAAAGTTTGTCCTTCATGGAAGGCTGCTTCCATTACACGCCCACGTTTAAAATTTCCAATAAATTCTAGAAAAGGCGTTAAAATATAAATATAAACGCCAACGGTGTTAAAGCAAAGTGCAATCAACATCATCACAATGTCTGAAATTAGACTAACTAATGTCCGACGTTTAAGCCAATCATTAAGCATATGTGTACGTTCATCATCTTTATCCACTAAATTCTTTATAGTCTGCGTAGCTAACTCATAGGTCATACGATTAATCAAAAATGCAGTTGCTAAATTAATACCACCAAAGAAAATAATAGCAATCCATTTGATATTAAATTCTACGAGCATCTTTGTTGCTAAAGGGTAAAGCGATAAAATTGCATGCGCAATAACATCCATAACAAATGTTCTAAAAGTTGTCGTCTCTGTTGCACGCATAGCTTGAAAACGACGATACCAAAAATTAATAATAATAACAAAGCTCACCAAAAAAAGAGCTATTTCTTCTAGAAGATGTGGCAACTCCTTTGTCGTAGCAGGAACAGCGATTTCCAACACCAAAATAGTCATAACTATAGCAACAATAGCATCACTCAAGGCATCAAAACGCTCTTTTAATTGTTTCATAAGTACTCCTTTTTTATTTTAATTACACATTGGCTTCAATATATCCCTTATTCACTCACCAACTATCATAAACAGTAAGTCCGTATTGTTCAATCAGTCGATTAAGTTTTGCACCATATGAAGTGTCTGTGGCATAGGTACCTGTAAGAGCTGCAGTCGCATCCTTGTAGGAAGTTGTGTTTGATTTATGCACACCAGCATAAATATCTTTTTGGAGAAATTGGGCATAATCTTCCAATGACTCTGCTTGGCTACCATACGAGCGAAATTGGACAGCAATGGTATAAGCATTACCACTTCCGTCATCTTCCCACGTTTTCATCGTGACTGATTGCCCATTGTAGTCCCCTTTTATGCCAAAAAAGTTATAATTAGGTGCTTGACTGAGAGCTGATTGACCGCTGTTTGATTCTAGAATCGCTTGCGCAATCATCACCGAAGCATAAAGGTCATTTTGCGCAGCAATTTGCCGTGCGGATTCGCCAATACTTTCAATAAAATTTATCGTTATTTGGTCAGATATTATAGTAGAACTTGTGGTGTCAGCAGTTGCCGTACTAGCTGCATCTTGTGCTTGATAAGTGAAAATCACTAAGGCGACATAAGCTAAAACTGCCAACAAACTCATGCCATATAAAGCCCATTTAGGAACTTTTTTCTGCCGACGATGACTTCTCGCTTTCTTTCTAATCTTTCGTTTTCTTGTTTTTGCCAAATCTGTCAATCCTTTCGCAAATTCACCTTCCAGTATAACAAATTTTTAATAAAAAAGAGACCGATAATGAACTGCACCCCAAAAGTTGGACAGAAAAAATCTAACTTTTGGGGTGTTTTTGTATGAAATTGAGTTACGAAGA
>CAKPVT010000042.1 GCA_934196125.1 uncultured Streptococcus sp.
TGATGAGTTTATTGGTTGCTTCAAGTTTAGCGTTAGAATAGGGAAGCTTAATGGCATTAGTGATGTATTTCTGATAATGAATAAAGGTTGTAGTAGCTTTTCAGCTGTGGAACGTGTTTAAAAATCTTGTCTAAACACTCTTTAGGGGTTAACGTTTTTCTGAAAGTCATTGAATAAAAGGGTTGCTTTACTAATAATTAGTTCAAAGCTAATTATTCCATTGCCGTTGTTAGATTTTATTTCAATATAGATAATTATTGTGTATATGCTATATCCTATTTTAGGAAAATACCATAGTTTCTTAACTCTTTTTATTTATCTTTTGTTAGGAATATTCGGCTTAACATACAAAACAGTTATCCTTTTAATATTTTATAGAAAATTTGAACTCTTTCACGATATACTATTTTTTAGTTCACTTGTTGATTTTTTAGTAGATTCAGGTCTAACTGTTATTATAACTTTAATGATGATAAAACTAAGAAACTATCATTTTAATAATTGACTCTTTTAGTTTAAAACGACTTTCAATATAGTCATTCTAGAGTAAGAAGATGTATTTGATAGAAAATATTAGTTTAACAAGAAATTAACTGATTTTCGTGTTATAACACTCAAAAAATATGTTAAAACAATTTGAATATTATATTAAAAATTCAAGACAAGACAAAATTTTGTTACAATTTATGCTATAATGTATCTCAAAGTAGCGAAAAGCGAGGTAGGGATATGTGGGTTGTTCGGAAAATGTATTGGCGTAGTGGTCAACAATATGTACAAGCACAGAAAATGTTTGAAACCCGCGAAGAAGCGGATAATTTTAGAAAAGGCTTAGAGTTTGCAACGGAGCTTTATGAAACGAATCTCCCTGCCTCTAATAAAGGTGAACTTTAATCTAATATTTATATAGAAAGCACACCTGTGCTTTTTTATTGTCTTGTTTATATAGTAGATAATATCATTTTAACAATGCCCACAATGGACAAATGAAATTTTTCTGTAATACATAAATCTCTTGCGTATTCGCCCTACATATAGTATAATAACTTATTGTGAGTATCCCTCACTTACTCGTGACGAGGGTCACGGGTCATTAGACCAAAAGGAGGAAAAATATCAATGGCTAAATACGAAATTCTTTATATCATTCGTCCAAACATTGAAGAAGAAGCTAAAAACGCTTTGGTAGCACGCTTTGACTCTATCTTGACAGACAACGGTGCAACTGTTGTTGAATCAAAAGATTGGGAAAAACGTCGTCTTGCATACGAAATCCAAGATTTCCGTGAAGGACTTTACCACATTATCAACGTTGAAACAGAAGATGCAACAGCTCTTAACGAGTTTGATCGTCTTTCAAAAATTAACGGTGACATTCTTCGTCACATGATCGTTAAACTTGACGCATAAGAAGGTATTTTATGATTAATAATGTAGTACTTGTCGGTCGTATGACTCGCGATGCAGAACTCCGTTACACACCATCTAATCAAGCTGTTGCCACATTTACACTTGCTGTAAATCGCAACTTTAAAAATCAAAATGGTGAACGTGAAGCTGATTTTATTAACTGTGTGATTTGGCGCCAACAGGCGGAAAATCTGTCTAACTGGGCTAAAAAAGGCACATTGATTGGTGTTACAGGTCGTATCCAGACTCGTAATTATGAAAATCAACAAGGTCAACGTGTTTACGTTACAGAGATTGTTGCAGATAATTTCCAAATCTTGGAAAGCCGTACTACACGTGAAGGTCAATCAGGTGGTTCATATAACGGTGGATTCAACAATAACAATTCATCATTGGGTGACTCATCAAACGATGGTGGTTTCTCATCGCAATCTTCACAATCACAAACACCTAACTTTGGTCGTGATGAAAGCCCATTTGGCAATTCAAATCCAATGGACATTTCAGACGACGATCTTCCATTCTAATGGATATGGACAACTCAAGCGAAAAACTTGAAAAACAATAATATAAAGGAGAATAAAACATGGCTCAACAACGTCGTGGCGGATTCAAACGCCGTAAAAAAGTTGATTACATCGCAGCTAACAAAATTGAATATGTTGATTACAAAGATACTGAGCTTCTTAGCCGTTTCGTTTCAGAACGTGGTAAAATTCTTCCACGTCGCGTAACTGGAACTTCAGCTAAAAACCAACGTAAAGTAACAACAGCTATCAAACGCGCTCGCGTTATGGCTCTTATGCCATTCGTAAACGAAGACTAATTCGTTACTTTAAATAAAAAAATGACTCCGCAAGGGGTCTTTTTTGTATGCAAATACTTTATAGAGTAAAATTATTGTTTTATAATAATTTTGAAAAGGTAATTATTGTAAAACAATAATCGAGGTGTGAAATGAAACAGATTATTTTTAAGGTTAGTAGGGAAGTGTCAAAATCATACGCTATTTAGCAATTATTGTCATGTTTTTAGGCATTCTAGGTGTTGTTCTTGACGGCTGGAATCAAAATGGAATGTTGACACTAGATTATGGCTCTCAAATTGCTCAAGTGCCGATTTGGTTTCCGATGCTTATTTTGCTATTAGCGGCTGCTATTTTTTATATGGTCGTTATGATTATGCGAGAGTTAGACAAACTACTAATGAATTTTCAGAAAGACTCTTATTTCAATTCTGAAAATATCACTTATCTTTCTAAAATATTGCGTTGCTTGCTGATTGCGACAGGTATTCAGTTGGCTGTTAACCTTATTTTTAATTTTTGAATCTTGAACATGTTAGTGATTTATTTGAGCAATCATTGAAAGATTATTGGTTCGACATTGTATGACTTGTTGTCAATTATATTGGTATCCTTGTGATAAAACACGGCGTTCAATTTCAAAAAGATTACGATAGATTATTTAGCTATGGAAGAAATACAAGTACATTTAGATAAAATGCTCAAGTTGAGAAATATAACCTCCAAAGAATTGGCTGAAAAAATTGGGATAACTGAGGCGAATTTATCGATTTTAAAGACTGGAAAGGCAAAAGGTGTTAGGTTTAATACGTTGATGAATATTTGCCGCGAATTAGACTGTCAACCGGGAGATATTTTAAAATATAGGAGAGACTAAGATGAAAAAGAGAAAATTTTTGCTAGGACTGTCAGTGCTGCTGCTAACTATTTTGGCAGGATGTGGTGCTGATTCAGAATTAACTGACGTGTCGCAAGACATTCAAACGGAGATTAATAAAGATTATTCAGCAGAATTGTCAGAAATGAATATTATCGAGGCATTGCGTAATGTCTAAAAAAGTCCCGCTAGGTTACCTAGCAGGACTTTTAATGTTTGAAATTATTGTTGCGGTGTCATGGCATTAAGGATATTATATTTCTTTTGAAGGAAATAGCGTCCAAGAAGCGCAGCTGCACCAATGATTAACATAACGACAGCTGGTAATTGTGGGTTGATAACTGCTGGCAAGAATGCTGTTGCAGTGTAAAGGAGAACCCAACCAAGCATTGCTAAAACGAGCACCAGGATAGTTTTAGACCAACCTGGACGTTCGCTTTTTGGTTTACCAGAATGGCGATAGATGAAGTGGTAAGTGGCATACATAGCAGCACCACCACCAAAACCAAGGGCAAGCAATGAAAGCAAGCCAGAACTTGTTGTCGTTGAATTGAAGAAACCAATGACAGCGTTAAGAAGGGCAACAACACCAATGAAAAGAAGTGATGTATCAAGCCACATTAACCAAGGGTTGTCATTTTTGGCAGTTTGCTCAGCTTTCTTGTCTGAAGCTTTTTCAGTAAATGAAGCAGCCCAAACGGTAGGTGCGCCGAAAAGAGCGCGCGCAGTCAAACCTTTTTTCTGATTTTCAACGATTGTTGGTAAAACTTCTTCTAAAATCGCTTTGATTTCATCATCAGATTTGCCATCTTGAATCAATTGATTAGTAGCAATGTGAATAAATTCTTGATTCTTTTTAGTAAGATTAGTTAAATCCATAATATATAGTCTCCTGTTTTTGTGAAATAGAAGTGTTGCTAAGAACATCCAGTAAAGCCCATGATTAAGATGAATTACTAGTGAGAGAAAGTAAAACAGTTACTTCCTCTAATTAATAACCACCATAAATACGCTGCCGATAAAATATCAAACTTTCGTTACTCAATATAGCCCAACATATCAAATATCATAGCGCAAAAACATTGGCTTGATAATAATTATTTTTCGAACTAGTAAGAGAGTTAGGGAAGTCTTATATGACTTCCCGTCGTTTTAAGAGTAGCTTTAGCTACCTTAAAACGTACTCTGTTAAAACCATTTCTTCCTAAAGAAATAGATAACAACGAAGGTGCTCATAGCAGTGGCGACAAAGACAATGTACCAAAAGGCGTGTGGCAGACCATTTAGTGGTAACCAGTTATTTTGGAAGTTCATGCCATATGCTGAGAAGATAACGGTTGGAATATCCAAAGCCATGGTCATCAATGCCAAGGTTTTCATGATTGTATTCTGATTGTTGTTAATGATTGAAGCAGTTGTTTCTGTCATGGCGTTCAAGACATTTTCATAAATGCCAGCCATCTCAATCGCCTGTTGCGTTTCAATCAGGGTATCTTCAAGCAAATCTTCATCTTCGATATATTTATTCAAAGAGCTGGTACTACTCGAAAGTTTTTTAACGATACGTTCGTTGAATTTCAATGAGGCTTTCAAATAGACGATAGATTTTTCCAACTCCATCATGTCAATTAATTGCTCATTACGTGTGGCGTTTTCCAATTCAGCTTCGATTCGGTCGCTTTGACGGTCGATAGAACGAAGGGCTGCTAGGAATAGCTCTGCATTACGATAAAGCAATTGGAATACAAAACGTGTTTTCATGAATGTGTAAAAGTTTTTCACACGACGATTGAAAAAATTGTCAAAAAGCGTCAATTCTTGCAAACACGTTGTGATAACAGCGTTATCTGTTACGATAATACCGAGCGGAATAGTGACAGAGTAACTTTTGTTATTACGTTCTTCGTAGGTTGGCACATCGACGATAATCAATGTATAATCATCTTCAACGGCAATACGTGATGTTTCTTCAAGGTCGAGTGGCGCACGAAGATCTGTAATATCAATATTGAATTGCTCAGATAATTTGACAGATTCTTCCTGGGAGGGGTTGACCAAATTAATCCAAGCGCCGGGCTCGAATGTATTGATTTCTTTAAATTCTAACGCTGTTGATAGAAACATTTGTTCCATAAAAACAACCCCTCCTTTTACTCTAAGATACAAAATCTAGTTAGTTTAGCGTATAACATTGGATTTTGTTCAATTCATTTTTGCTGTATGTCATATTAAAATCCTTAGCTTGATATTTTCAAGAGGAGAAAATTTTACATACTAATCTATTATACTACAATTAGCAGTTTTTTGGGACAAAGAATAGTAGAAAATTTGTTATAATAAGGTAAGAATCTTAGAAGTAGCTATGAAGAAAGGACTAGGACATTGGTAAAAAGGGAACCTATCGGATGAAGGAACATCAAGATAGGTTATTCATTTTGCTGATGAATAGATTATGCAAGATAAATTAATTATTCGTGGGGCACGTGCCCACAATTTAAAAAATGTCAATGTTGAAATTCCGCGGGATAAGTTGGTTGTTGTGACTGGTTTGTCTGGTTCGGGAAAGTCAAGTTTGGCATTTGATACGATTTACGCAGAAGGGCAACGTCGTTATGTAGAAAGTTTGTCAGCTTATGCGCGTATGTTTCTTGGTAATATGGAAAAACCAGATGTTGATTCGATTGAGGGTCTCAGCCCTGCTATTTCCATTGACCAAAAAACAACCAGTAAAAATCCTCGTTCTACGGTAGGGACAACGACAGAAATCAACGATTATCTGCGTCTTTTGTATGCTCGCGTGGGGACGCCGTATTGTATCAATGGGCATGGCGCCATTACGGCATCATCTGTTGAGCAAATTGTTGACCAAGTTTTGGAATTGCCAGAACGGACGCGAATGCAGATTTTAGCGCCAGTTGTGCGTCGTAAAAAAGGACAACACAAGATGATTTTTGACCGCATTCAAAAAGATGGTTATGTGCGTGTGCGCGTGGATGGCGAGATTTTCGACATTTCAGAAGTTCCTGAGTTATCTAAGAGCAAAATGCACAATATCGAAATCGTTGTTGACCGTTTGATTAATAAAGACGGTATCCGTTCGCGGTTGTTTGATTCGGTGGAAGCTGCGCTTCGATTGGCTGATGGTTATGTGATTATTGATACTATGGATGGTAATGAATTGCTCTTTTCAGAGCATTATTCATGTCCTGTTTGTGGTTTTACCGTTTCCGAATTGGAACCACGTCTTTTTTCATTTAACGCACCGTTTGGTTCATGCTCAACCTGTGATGGCTTGGGAAGCAAATTGGAAGTCGATTTGGATTTGGTGATTCCTGACCGTAGTAAAACGCTTCGTGAAGGGGCTTTAGCACCGTGGAATCCAATCTCATCTAACTATTACCCAGCCATGTTAGAACAAGCCATGACTTCTTTTGGTATTGATATGGATACCCCATTTGAAAATTTGACAGAAGAAGAACAAAACTTGGTCTTGTATGGCTCAGGTGAGCGTGAATTCCATTTCCACTATATCAATGACTTTGGTGGTGAACGTAATATCGACCTTCCGTTTGAGGGAGTCGTCAATAATATTGACCGCCGTTATCATGAAACAAACAGTGACTTTACACGTAATGTTATGCGTGGTTACATGAATGAATTGCCATGTGCAACTTGTCATGGTTATCGTTTAAATAATCAAGCCCTTTGTGTTCGTGTTGGTGGTGAAAATGGCTTAAATATTGGGCAAGTGTCTGATTTGTCAGTTGCTGACCACTTGGAACTTTTAACTCACCTCGAACTCTCTGAAAATGAAAAGACGATTGCAACGCCGATTGTTAAGGAAATCAAAGACCGTCTGACCTTCTTAAATAATGTTGGCTTGAATTATTTGACCTTGTCGCGTTCTGCGGGGACTTTATCTGGTGGTGAAAGTCAGCGTATTCGCTTGGCAACGCAAATTGGTTCAAACCTATCAGGTGTCCTTTATATTTTGGATGAACCTTCGATTGGGCTTCATCAACGTGACAATGACCGTTTGATTTCCAGTTTGAAAAAAATGCGTGATTTGGGTAACACCTTGATTGTCGTTGAACACGATGAAGATACCATGCGCCAAGCTGATTGGCTCATTGATGTCGGACCAGGTGCAGGTGATTTTGGTGGGCAAATTGTTGCCTCTGGAACGCCAGAAGATGTTTCCAAAAATAAAAAATCAATTACAGGGCAGTATTTATCTGGAGCAAAAGAGATTCCTGTGCCACTAGAACGTCGTAAAGGAAATGGACGTGTGCTTCGTGTCAAAGGTGCTTCTGAAAATAACCTGCAAAATATCGATGTGACTTTCCCACTTGGTAAATTCATTGCGGTGACAGGTGTTTCGGGTTCTGGGAAATCAACCTTGGTTAACAGTATTTTGAAAAAAGCTGTCGCTCAAAAATTAAATCGCAATTCTGCCAAACCTGGTAAACACAAGGCACTTGAAGGCATTGAAAACATCGAACGCTTGATTGACATAGACCAAAGCCCAATCGGCCGTACTCCGCGTTCAAATCCTGCAACTTATACAGGTGTTTTTGATGATATTCGTGACCTTTTTGCTAAGACCAATGAAGCTAAGATTCGTGGTTACAAAAAAGGACGTTTCTCATTTAACGTCAAAGGTGGACGTTGCGAGGCTTGCTCTGGTGACGGAATTATCAAGATTGAAATGCACTTCTTGCCAGATGTTTACGTACCTTGCGAGGTTTGTCATGGCACACGTTATAACAGTGAAACGCTTGAAGTTCATTACAAAGACAAAAATATCGCTGAAATTCTTGATATGACAGTCAATGATGCGGTTGAATTCTTTGCACCAATCCCTAAAATCGCACGCAAATTGCAAACTATCAAAGACGTTGGACTTGGTTATGTCACACTTGGACAACCAGCCACAACCCTTTCTGGTGGTGAAGCACAGCGTATGAAATTGGCAAGTGAACTTCACAAACGCTCGACTGGTAAGAGCTTTTATATCCTTGATGAACCAACGACAGGACTTCACACAGATGACATTGCTCGTCTGCTTAAAGTCCTTCAACGCTTCGTAGATGATGGAAACACCGTACTTGTCATTGAACACAATCTTGATGTGATTAAGACAGCTGACCACATTATCGACCTTGGACCAGAAGGCGGTGTCGGTGGTGGACAAATCGTTGCCACAGGCACACCAGAAGAGGTCGCCAAAGTCAAAGAATCCTTCACAGGACAATATTTAAAAGATAAATTGAAATAAAAAATACACTCCGAAATCTGGTTTTCGGGGTGTTTTTCATCAACTTTCCTTCACCACTTAAGCTTTTTTGGAAAAAGTCGGTAGAATACGATTGTGTTGGTATTTTTTTGGTATAATAAATTTAAAATACCTACTAAGGAGAGTTGTATGCTAGCGAGAGTTGAGAGATTTGAGGCTAAGTTGAATCAATCAGAGATTGATGCGTTTTTGGTGACTGGTCAAAATAATATTTATTATTTGACAGGGTTCTGGGGAACGTCAGCGACTGTTTTTATTTCTAAAAGTCGTCGGTTGTTTGTGACGGATGCTCGTTATACCTTGATTGCTAAACAGTCTGTTCAAGGATTTGATATCATTGAAAGTAGAGATGCTCTCCAAGAAATTGTTAAGGTGATTCAGGCGGATAATCTAAAGAAAATTGGTTTTGACAGCCAAGTATCTTTTGCTTATTATCAGACTTTGCAGAGTGTGTTTGCAGGTTATGATTTGGTAGCTATGACGAATTTTATGGAAGAATTGCGTATGATTAAAGATGCTTCTGAAATTGCGACGATTCGTAAGGCTTGTTCGATTTCTGACCGCGCATTTACAGATGTGCTTGATTTTATCAAAGTTGGTCAGACGACTGAACTGCAAGTGGCTAATTTTCTTGATTTTCGTATGCGAGAATATAGCGCCTCTGGTGTGTCTTTTGAAACCATTGCAGCTTCTGGTTACCGCTCTGCCATGCCTCACGGCGTAGCCAGTGAGAAAGTCATCCAATCTGGTGAAACTTTGACGCTTGATTTTGGTTGCTACTACGACCATTACGTCAGCGATATGACACGTACCATTCATATCGGTGAGACGACTGATGAAGAGCGTGAAATTTATGACGTGGTTTTACGTGCTAATCAAGCGGTGATTGATTCGGTCAAAGCAGGAATGACACGCCGTGATTATGATAAGTTGGCGCGTGATGTGATTGAAAATGCTGGCTATGGCGAACACTCCACACATGGTATTGGACACGGCATTGGGCTTGATATTCATGAAATTCCGTTCTTTGGCAATTCAGATGATTTGGTTGAAGTTGGTATGACGATTACGGATGAACCAGGAATTTACCTTGATAACAAATACGGTGTCCGTATCGAAGATGATTTGGTTGTGACAGAAAATGGCTGCGAAGTCTTAACCTTAGCACCAAAAGAATTGATTGTGTTGTAGAGTTAGATTAAGGAGGAAAACGATGACTGATAGACTTTCTTGGCAAGATTATTTTATGGCAAATGCGGAGCTGATTTCTAAGCGTTCGACTTGTGATCGTGCTTTTGTTGGTGCTGTTTTGGTGAAAGATAATCGCATTATCGCAACTGGTTACAACGGTGGTGTGTCAGAAACTGACAATTGTAATGAAGTTGGGCATAAAATGGAGGAAGGACATTGTATCCGCACCGTTCATGCTGAAATGAATGCACTCATTCAGTGTGCTAAGGAAGGCATTTTAACCAAAGGTACAGAAATTTACGTCACACATTTTCCATGTATCAACTGTACCAAGGCGCTGCTTCAAGCGGGAATTAAAAAGATTACTTATAAGACTGCCTATCGCATGCATCCATTTGCTATCGAATTAATGGAACAAAAAGGTGTTGAATACGTTCAACATGACGTTCCAGAAGTTAAATTGGGAATGGATGAATCGGAAGATTAGTGAAGTTTAGGGAAAATGATTTATGAAGAAGATGATATTTCTGATTCAAATCCTTACCAACATAGGAAATTAAACACCTATGAAGTGGTGGACGAAGATGAATGTTATTTGAAAAAAACGAAATTTTTTAGCAAAGGATAACTAAAAGCGCACTCATCTGGGTGCGCTTTAAAATACAAAAAATAAATTTTTCATCTTAATTTATCATTTAAAATTTTTTCATCAGCTTCTGAAGCGGGCGTCCAACCTTTTGCTAGCAAATCATTGATATAACAATTATTATATGTGATGGCAAAGGCAATGTTAAGAGCAGCACCGATGCTAGCATTAATATTGAGAAACATTACTAACATCGCACCTGCAATGATTGAGCCAATCATAATTCCCAGCCATTTCCAATCCTTGCGAAACAGTGGCACAAACCAGAAAAAGAAAAATGTTGTCCAGCTAAAGCCAACTTTGACTTCCTTGATTTGCCCACTTGTATTTTCAAGTCTTACTTTCATCCATAACTCCTTTTTAAAATAAATAGTTGCTAATTCATTTTAGCAGAATTAATTTTCTTTGACAAGAAAAATGTAGTAATGCCTTTTCAAAGATGAAAAACATTTGAGCCATAGCGTATTTTATGGTAGAATGAAGTGGTGAATAATTTATAAGAGGTAATGAATAAATGATTGAAGCAAGTAAGCTTAGAGCAGGTATGACTTTCGTAACAGCTGATGGAAAACTCATCAAAGTTCTCGAAGCAAGTCACCACAAACCAGGTAAAGGTAACACTGTTATGCGTATGAAACTTCGTGATGTACGTACTGGTTCAACCTTTGATACTACTTATCGTCCAGAAGAAAAATTTGAACAAGCAATCATCGAAACACGTGCTGCACAATACCTTTACAAAATGGATGACACAGCATACTTCATGGATACTGAAAGCTACGAACAATATGAAATTCCAGTTGTTAACGTAGAACAAGAATTGTTTTACATCCTTGAAAACTCTGAAGTTAAAATCCAATTCTACGGTACAGAAGTTATCGGTGTGACTGTTCCTACAACAGTTGAATTGACAGTTACTGACACTCAACCATCAATCAAAGGGGCTACTGTTACTGGTTCAGGTAAACCTGCAACTCTTGAAACAGGTCTTGTTGTCAACGTACCAGACTTCATCGAAATCGGTCAAAAATTGGTGATTAATACGCAAGAAGGTACTTACGTATCACGTGCCTAAGCTTGCTAGTAGAGTGGGCATCGCTCTATTTGCTTTTATCCTTATATTTTAAGTTAGAAAGGAATACTTATGACAACTGAAAATATCGGTGATATTGTTATTTCACCACGAGTACTAGAAGTTATCACAGGTATTGCTGCAACAAAAGTCGATGGCGTTCATTCACTTCGTAATAAAGCTATGACAGACAGTTTCAGCAAAACAGTTTTAGGTAAAGGTGTTTACCTTCAAACAGAAGAAGACGGCACAGTTAATGCAGATATTTACGTTTATCTTCAATATGGTGTTAATGTTCCTGATGTCTCAATCGCAATCCAACAAGCTGTTAAAGCAGCTGTTTACGATATGGCAGAAGTAACGATTTCATCTGTTAATATTCACGTTGAAGGTATTGTTCCTGAAAAAATACCAAAACCAGATTTGAAAGCATTGTTTGATGAGGATTTCTTGGATGACTAATAATTTCACAAATTCGAGACGAGACCTTCGTGAACGTGCTTTCCAAGCGCTCTTTAGCCTAGAATTTGGTGGAGAATATTTAGCAGCCGCACAATTTGCTTTCACTTATGACAAGACAATCGAAGAAGACGATACTATTGATGTTCCTGTCTTTCTTTTAAATCTTGTTAAAGGCGTACAAGATTTCCAATCTGAAATCGACCAACAAATTGAAACGCATTTGAAGTCAGGCTGGTCATTAGAACGTTTGACACTAACTGACAGCACCTTGCTTCGCTTGGGGCTTTACGAAATCAAATATTTCGAAGAAACTCCAGGACGTGTAGCGGTAAATGAAATCATCGAAATTGCTAAAAAGTATTCAGATGACACTTCAGCAAAATTCGTTAATGGATTGTTGAGTCAGTTTGTTACTGAATAATAAATGAAAGAGAGATGTTATACACATCTCTCTTTTTGTTGTGTGCATAAGTAAAAAGAGTAATATAAAAGAACAGGCTTACTGAACTGCACCCCAAAAGTTGGACAGAAAAAATCTAACTTTTGGGGTGTTTTTGTATGAAATTGAGTTACGAAGA
>CAKPVT010000043.1 GCA_934196125.1 uncultured Streptococcus sp.
GACTTTTAAGTCGATTGACAAGCTGGAACAAGCCATTACAGATTATATTTTTTATGACAACAATAAACGTATCAAGATAAAATTAAAAGGACTCAGTCCTGTGCAATACAGAACTAAATCCTTACAATAATTTATTGTCCAACTTTTGGGGGTCAGTACAAATCAGGCTTTTTTAGCAAAATTACCAATATTGGAAAATGGCAATTATCTGGAACAAAATATCGATCGTGAATAATTTTTATATTTTACTTTTTAGTCTAATGTGCTATAATAAGTGTGACATTGTAGCATTCTCCACTTTATAGAGCAAGTTCTCAGCGTTTTACAAAGACCTTTTGGGATTGTCGACATATGTTTTCATTTTATTAAAAAGTATTGGAGGAATTTTTGTGTTAAACTTATATAGCCATTATTGGAAAAATGCTTTTAACTATAAGGATAGATCTAATTTTAAAGAATTGATATGCGCTGTCCTATTCAATTCTTTAATGCTTATAAGTATCTATTTTATTGGTTTGTTTGCTCCCCCTTCATTAGAAAATACTATTGTTAACTTATTTTACCTGATTCGTATAGTTATGATTTTTCCAACAATATCACTTTTATTTAGATTAATTAAAAACTACGTTTAAAGTAGGAACTTTAACTAAGTGGTGAGTAATTCACAGAATAATAATATAAAAATAACAAGTTGCTTCAATGGTTGCTAATTGAAAAAAGGAGAGTTTTTTATTTATGGTAAACTAATCAAAAAGAAGAGAAAGTTATTGAAAAAAAGAATGTTGTTATGTGGGAAGTATTTAGTTAATTGAGCTTTCTATCAAATGATGTTGATAAAGAAAAGAGAAATCTTTAGACAGGAGAAAATTATGAAGAAAAAAGTTGTATTACTATCTGCAGGATTATTGTCAATGAGTTTGCTTCTTACGGGGTGTTTTCAAAAAACAAACACGTCAAGTAACAAAGATACAACTAGTTCATCAGTGGCAGAGAAAAATAAGGTTTATCTATCATCGAAAATTAAATCTACAAATCCTAAAAATTTGTCTACTTATAGTGTAAAAGATTTAGTTCAGTATTTTTATAATATGGGATCTCGTGAAATTGGGAATAAAAGTAATGCGGTAGCTGGAACAGTTATTGCAGATTATTGGAAAGAAAGTAATATAGATCCCTATGATGGAAAAACATATTATTATAAGTTTACTCCTAAAGTAAAAATGAGATATGATTTACCAGGAGGGAGAAAATTTACTTTTTCTGGAGAAGCTGAAAATATTGTAGGAAAGATTAAGGGAAAAGATTCTACTAAGGCAGTTGTATTATCCGCTCACTTTGATACTTGGCCAGGCGTGAAAGGTGTGTTAGATAATACTTCAGGAACAGCGGGAATGATGTATTTAGCAAACCGATTGAAAGAGTTTTATGGCTCTGAACAGCCACCTATTGATATAGTTTTTGCAGCGTTTAACGGAGAAGAATATATGTTGGCAGGAAGTTCCGCTTTTTATGAAACTTTAAATAAAGATTATCCAAATTTCTATAATGTTAATTTGGACTGTATTGGTAAAAAAGGGAAAGCATTAGCATACAACTCTGATAATAAATTGTCTCAATCACTCCTAGAAACGGTAAAAACATATTTAGAAGCACAAAAAGTAAAATTATCAGATTTAAACTATGATGATCAAGGAACTAGTGATCATGCTTCATTTTTAGAAAATGGAAAAGCAGCAATAGTAATAGGAAATGATCTAGGCTCTAAATATGTTCATACAGAAAAAGATAACGAACTAAATTTAGATTATGATGAAATACAGAAGATTATAACTGGATTACAAAACTTTATTGTAGAAAGTAATGGTAAAATGTATTAAAGTTAAGAAGGGGATGGGGATTGTCAAGTAAAGTGTGTAAGTAGGAAATAAATTTTTCCCTATTTACAAATAAACACTATACTTTTCAATCCTTTTTGAATAGACATCATTTATCATCAGCTGGTTGAGAACCAATGGGCCAATCGCGTATAGGACCATTGGCCCATTTGCGTTCAAGTTCAGACACACGCAGATACAAAAGCTTTAACAGGGCATTTTCAGGCTCTTTGTCAACTGTAGTGGGTGGCAAAGTTAAGCTCTAGCGAGAACAAATGATGTTCTCGCTTTTTTGCTGTTCAAAGCGATGTAAATACGTTTTTTAAAGTTGTCAAAGTTCCTGTAACTAAAAGCATTTCGTTTAATATCTTTGATGAGCTTGTTGGTTGCTTCAAGTTTGGCATTAGAATAAGGAAGCTTAATGGCATTAGTGATGTATTTCTGATACCGAATGAAAGTTGTTAGTGCTATTTTAAAAGGATGATTAAGTTGAGGTAAAGCTTCCTGAATTAATCCAAAAAATTGTTCGATATTTTTTTCTTGTAAGTGAAAAAGAAGTAATTGATAAAGGTTGTAGTATTTTTCAAGTTGCGGAACGTGTTTAAAAATCTTGTCTAAACACTCTTTAGGCGTTAACGTTTCTCTGAAAGTCCTTGAATAAAAAGCATTAGGCGATAGTTTTCGACTATCCTTTTGAATGAGTTTCCAGTAATATTTTAGAACACGATATTCAAGAGATTTCTTCTCAAATTGTTTCATTATTTGAATACGTGTCTGTTTTAGTGCTCTGTTCATGTGTTGGACAATGTGAAAACGGTCAAGAACAATTTTAGCATTGGGAAAAATAGTTTTGATTAAAGGGATGTAATTACCAGACATATCCATAGTAACGATTTTCACTCCTTCTCGAGCTTCTTTAGAGTATTTGAAAAAGTGATTGCGAATGGTTGTTTGTCGTCTGTTATCAAGAATAGTGACGATTTTCTTAGTCTCATAATCCTGAGCAATAAAGGTTAGCTTTCCCTTTTGATAAGAGAATTCATCCCAAGATAGAACTTCAGGTAAGGTTGAAAAGTTATCTTTGAACTGAAATTGTTTAAGCTTACGATACACAGTTGAGGTCGAGATGGCAAGTTTTTCAGCGATGTGCGTTAAAGCTTCTCGATTAAGTAAGAGTTGAGCTGTTTTCTGCTTCACTAGCTCAGAGATTTGACAGTTCTTCTGAACAAGGGAGGTCTCAGAAACCGTCACTTTATGGTAGTCTTTGCATTGAAATCTTCTCTTCTTCAAACGAATAAGACTAAGAAGTCCACCAATTTCAATAAAAGGAATCTTAGAAGGCTTTTGAAAGTCGTATTTGATTTTTTTTCCATGGCAATGAGCACTTAGGTGATGTATAATCAAGCGTCGCTTGCACCTCAATATGTGTCTCGTGTTGAAAAACTTTGGTTAATCTGTAATATGATAGAGTTGTTTCATATGATTTTTTCTATTTATGGTTTCGTCGCTTTAAATGTTAAGTCATATGGGACTTTTTGTATACTCAAAAGCCCCATAACTTCTTAGCAGGATTTTACCCACTACAGAAATTATAGAGCTTTTTTTAGTGACTTTACGAAAACTGACATGGATACTCTCAATCGCGTTTGTCGTATACATGATTTTCCTAATTGATGCCCCAAAGTCAAAAAGCTGTTCAACCTGAGCGAAGTTCCGCTCCCAAACAGCAATGGCGCCAGGATAGTTAGATCAGCGTTGCTTAAACGCTTCAAAACTAGCTTTACAAGCCTTTAGGCTTGGCGCACCATAGAATAGACCTGCTGGTAAGAGACACCAAACTTCTCAACAGCAGCTTGGTAGTCTTTAGCGTGAGCAATGGTGTAGTTGGCAATCTCAATACGTTCTTCAAATGTTGTCGTTCTTCCTTGTTTTATACGGCTATATCCTTTACTAGTAGCTTTTAAGTCTTTACCACTAGTATATCGTTTTATCCAGCTTCTGAGAACATGAAGTGATGAGATGTCATACTTTTGACAGATGGTTCTTAAAGAATCTTTGCCATATAGATAATCTAGCACTGCCTGTTCTTTCAAATCCTGACTATATTTCTTCCAAGTTCGACTTTCCTTTAGACCATCCACGCCATCTTTCTCATACTTTAGTTTCCAAGATAATATAGTTGACTCACTTACCTTGAACTGCTTACTGAGTTCTGAAATGGACTTCTCATGACTAAAGAGTAATTGAACTATTTCTAGTTTCTCTTCTTCTGATTTTGGACATATGAAAACTCCCTTATAGTTTCTAGTGAATTTTTGTGTTTTCACTGTCTACTATATGGGGAGTATATCATCAAAACTGTTGCTTTTTGCTTTGAGTTACTCTTGTCTCAGACTTATTTTACTTCCATATATCTGATTTATTTGAGTAAAGTGTTAACTATAATAAATAATCCCTTAGTCACTGTTACTACGCTAATTTTTCCAAAAATGCCATTAAAATTTTGGCAGATTGTTTACCAGCTTCGATGATAAATTCATCAAATGTAATATTGGCATCATGGGCTGCTGTGTCAGACATTGCACGAATAACGATAAATGGTTTGTTCAAACTGTGGGTAGCTTGTGCAATCGCAGCACCTTCCATTTCAACAGCTTGAACTTCTGGAAATGCTGCTTTAATGGCATCAATTTTATCTTGGCCAGCGATAAAAGAATCCCCAGTTGCAATCAAACCAATTTTACTAGCGACGTTAGCTTTGTTTAAGACTTGTTCAAAAGTGTCAATAAAGCCTTTGTCTGACTCAAAATAAAGAGGTTGCATTGACATTTGACCATAATCGTAGCCAAAAGCTGTTAAATCAACGTCATGATAAACTAATTTATCGGCAACGACAACATCACCAATATTTAAATCCGTAGCAACAGCACCAGCTGACCCTGTGTTAATAAGAGCATCAACACCAAAATGATCGGCAAGAACAGCTACAGACATCGCTGACATCACCTTTCCGACACCTGATTGAACAAGAACAACATCATGATTTCCAAGTTTACCTTCATGATAAGTATTCCCTAGAACTTGATGTTCAACTTTGTTTTCCAAATGTTCCACAAGAAGCTTTAATTCCTGCTCCATTGCTGCAATAATTCCAATTTTCATCACAAAAATACAAGAGTTTTCAACTAAGATGATTCTCCAAGTTAGTTTTCTAACTCTTGCTTACTCCTTAACTTTTTTAATTAGAGATTAAACACCGCAAAAAAGAGTGCAATCAATAAAACAATAACCACAAACATGATTAGATTAAGTTTTCGTTGAAACTTGCTACGTTTAGCATTTTCAATGCGACGACTTTTATAAACGTATTGGTCTTTTTTCTTACGATCTTCCCATTTATCTAGAAATCCTTGGGTTTCTTCTTTCTCTTCTTCATATGGCACAATGGTGTCATAAAGGTCTGTACGGATAACTTTTGTTTTCTCGTCATCTTCTAGATACTGGTCATCATAAAAAATTTCACCACGGTTAGCACGTTCGATTATCTCGTCTGTTAAAAGTGGTTTTCCCATTTTGTCTATCCTCCAAAATGCAGAGCATAATGTTGAAGGGCTATGATTGTTTTAGCATCTTCAATAGCTCCAGATTTCACCAAATCCATACATTCTTGATAGGTTAATTCAAGAATTTCTAAGACTTCGTCATCATCTTGCGGACGTGGATTTGGCACTTTTTGCAAATGAGTTGCTTGATATAGCTTAATTTTTTCATTGCAAAAACCAATAGCAGTATAAAACTCATGAATTTGTTTTAAATCGCCAGAGTATCCTGTTTCCTCTTCTAATTCACGCGCAGCGGCATCTTGTTCAGAGCCGTTTTCACCAATTTCGAGTTTGCCTGCTGGAATTTCGTAAGAAATTTTTTCGATTGCCTTGCGATATTGCTTAACCAGAATAATTTTATTCTCATCAGTCACCGCTAAAACAGCAACAGCTCCTCGGTGAAAAATGAGTTCTCGTTTAGCTTGACCTAAATCATTTGGTAATTCGACATCGTCAACAACAACTTTAAAAATGTGCCCATCAAAAATCTCTCTTCGTTTGAGCGTTTTTTCTTCAAAATCCATACTAAGCATTCTCCCTAAAAATATTTCCAAATTAGATTTTACTACAAAATAGCAAGAAATGCCATTCTTACACGGTTAATTGCCATAATGCCTCTAAAAAATCATAAAAAAAGAGATCTAATCAAGTTAATGCTATCCCCTGAATATAAGCAAAAATTGCCCATGTTTAGAGTACAGCTTAATGATTTAAACCTCCTAAAATATTCTTACTTTTTATTGTTTGGGTGGTGTGGTTTGTTAAGGGCATAGCCTGCTTTATTAACTTGACGACCACGTCCAATCGCTAAAGCATCTTTTTCAACGTCATCAGAAATCGTTGAACCTGCTGCTGTCAAAGCGTTATCTCCCAAAGTAACTGGCGCAATGATTGTTGAATTACTTCCAACAAACACATTGTTACCAATGGTTGTTTTTAATTTATGTTGACCATCATAGTTGGCAATGATTGTACCAGCACCAAAATTAACTTCACTTCCAACGGTCGCATTACCAATGTATGTCAAATGTCCTGCTTTAGTATCTTCACCAACGATAGATGATTTTACTTCAACAAAATTACCAATGTGAACATTTTTTTCAAGCGTTGAATCTGGGCGAACATGGGCAAAAGGTCCAATGGTTACATCATCTTTAACAACAGATTGTTCAATCATTGAGCTTGTGATAACAACATTTTCACCAATTGTTGCATCAGCAAGATAAGTACCATTTGTCAAGACAGACCCTGAGCCAACTTTAGTATTTCCTTTGAGGGTAACGTTGGCTTCAATCATCACATCAGGTGCAATCTCAACGTCAACATCAATGTAAGTTGCTGCTGGATTTTGGAAAGTCACACCGTTGACCATGTGTTTTTTGTTGATACGACGGCGCATAATGTCTTCTGCTGTCGCAAGTGCCACACGGTCATTAACACCAAGACTTTCATCAAAATCATGAAGCACGTAAGCTCCGACTTTTTCACCATTATTGCGGAAAATTGAAATGACATCAGTCAAATAATATTCCCCTTGGGCGTTGTTAGTGTTGATATTTTTAAGTGCTTCAAAAAGGCGTTTATTGTCAAAGACATAAGTTCCTGTGTTGATTTCTTTGACTTGACGTTCAAATTCAGAAGCGTCTTTTTGTTCAACGATTTTAAGCACTTCGCCGTTTTCATTACGAATGATACGTCCGTAACCAAATGGATTTTCGGCTGTCGCTGTTAAAATTGTGGCAACGTTTTTGTGGCTAACATGAAAATCAATTAATTCTTTCAAGCTTTCCCCAGTGATAAGCGGTGTATCTCCAGCGATAACAAGGGTCTGACCTTCAAGCCCAGCCAATTCATCCTCTGCCATCATGACCGCATGACCAGTTCCGAGTTGTTCTGTTTGCATGACAAATTCTGATTTGTCAGCTAAAACCTCACGAACCATTTCGGCTTTATGCCCAATAACCGTCACATTTTTTTCTGGATTCAAAGCTGATACGGCACGAAAAACGTGTTCCAACATTGTAATGCCCGAAACATTATGAAGGACTTTTGGCAAGTCAGATTTCATACGTGTTCCCTTACCAGCAGCTAAAATAATTGCATAATTTGACATAACTAATTCCTTAAAAAATAGAGTAGTTCTGTGGGATAAACAAAGTTACATTCCTTTATTTTTCTCACACAAGCTACTCCATTATATCACATTTACTTATTTTGAGCTTAATTTTATGGCAATCAAGGTGCATATTCTAACCATTACAAGCTGTTAACGGCTGCATCCAAGACTTCCATAACGGCACGGCTATGCTCAAGCGCCAATTTTGTAGCCGTCATGTCCTCTTGCTCGATAATGGCTTGGAAAGCAACAAATTCATCGTGCATACGGTGATTTAGGGTATTTTCATTAATCATTGTCATGCTTTGATTATTCAAGCTTAAAGCTAATTCTGGCAAGGTATTCGTAGCGCCGATAATAGCAATTGAGCCTTTATTGCCTTGAATCGTTGATTTAATCTCTGCTGCACAATCTTTAGCACCAATACAAGCAGCTTTAAAGTGACCATAATCCATGATTAGGATACCTGAGGTATCCACACCACGTTCCATATTTGCCAAATACTGTACTTTTTCAGGTTTACCAAATAAGCCAATTACCAAATGAATGTTGTAAATATTAAGGTCACGCAGTGCTCCACCACCTTTTTCTGGATCAAAGACAGGCGCAATCTCGCCACGTTTGAAGGCGTCGTAACGTGAAGAATACTGTGAATAATTACATTCAACGATTTTGATATCACCAAGCTTAGCCAGATTGCCTTTGATAGCTGCAAAATTGCCAAGGTACTGATTGGTAATAGCTTCTAACAAAATACGATTGTTCTGCTCTGCTATTTTTGCCAAGTCTTCAAATTCTGCTAAAGTCAATGTAAATGGCTTTTCACAAATGACGTGTTTGCCAGCTAGCAAAGCTTTTTTAGCGTACTCATAATGCAAGTGATTTGGAAGGGCAACATAAACCGTATCCACATCTGGATTTGCCAAAATGCTATCGTAGTTGCTGCTAGCTTGACTAATCGCATAAAGCTCAGCTAGCTTTTCAGCCTTTTCAATGCTGCGCGATGTTGACAAAATCGCTGATAATTCGATGCCATTAATTTCTTTTAAAACTGGTAAAACCTCTTCAACGATTTTTCCTGTTCCTAAAATAGCTAATTTCATGGATTTCCTCCTAATTAATGTCTAAGCACAGTTTAGCACATATTCGTTTTTCAAACTGATACTATAACAAGTAATTGTCATACTAAACTGTGGGATAAACCACTTCAAATTCTTCCAAAACGATTAAGCTTTCTGGTGTGAATGTCAACCCACATTCTTCAAAATAGGGTTTGAAAAATGCTTCGTGAACATCTCGCCAGTAAGCAAGCGTTTTATCACCCTCACCTTCTTTGAAAGCATGCTTCTCCGAGACTTCCTTAAAAGGTACAACAGAGACTTTTTTAATCTGAATAATGCAAACTGCTTGGTCTTTGCTATCTAAAATCACATCATAAGACCCAACTTCAGGTAGTGGGTCATTATCAACAGCATATAAGTCATAAGCTGATGCCGTCGCCGTTTTTGTGCCCTCAAGGACTAGCTTCGCTAACAAATCAGCTTCTAGCCCAAATTGCCAAGCGTCAATGTCATCTCCGATTGAAGGATTGATTTCCTTATACTTGTTCCAAAGTTCTTGTGCGTTCACGGCTATCTCCTATTCTTTTCTGTCTTACTTCTTCTTACAATCCGTTTGACAGAATTTTCCACTATGGTTTTCTCCTCTTCATTTTGAAGCCTCCCTTTCATTATTCTACCTTTGAAGCAATGCCGAATTGTTTATCTACCCGTTGCTAAAATCTCGTTTCTAAATATGCTATTTACTACACTCGCAAATAACCGATAACTATTTCAAACTCCAGCCGCCGTCGATTTTGATGATTTCGCCTTGCATGGAGCTTGCTTTGCCTGATGCTAAAAATTCTGTCAAATCAGCGATTTCTTTGGGATTGCTCCAACGTCCGATTGGTGTTGCTTGGGCTACC
The DNA here is from genome assembly GCA_934196125.1 of uncultured Streptococcus sp. Taxonomy (GTDB): domain Bacteria; phylum Bacillota; class Bacilli; order Lactobacillales; family Streptococcaceae; genus Streptococcus. Next base: position 9,559 of record CAKPVT010000043.1, read on the forward strand.
CAGTTACCATTATAGGTACTGAGTATTTTCATTATCTTTTGTGACAACTATTAACCAATTTGGCTACCGTTTGGTATGCTTGGGTCAACGGTTAAAACAGTCAAGTTGCCATCATGTTCAGCCGATAGAATCATTCCCTGACTAAGCAAGCCCATCATTTTACGTGGTTTCAGATTAGCAACGATTTGCAATTTTTTACCAACGAGCTCTTGTTCATTTGGATAGAATTTTGCAATTCCTGAAAGGATTTGACGGCCTTCACCATCACCAGCATCAAGACGGAATTTAAGAAGTTTTTCTGAACCTTCAACTTTAGAAACTTCTTTAACTTCAGCGACACGGATTTCTACTTTGTCAAAGTCGTCAAATTTAATAGCTTTCTTTTCGTTTTTAAGTTCAACTTCTGCTGGATCCCATTCTTTTTCTTCTGCAATTACTGCACCAGCACCCATGTTCGCTTTGATGTAGTCAATTTCGGCTTCCATATCAAGACGTGGGAAGATTGGTGTTCCTTTAGCAACCACTTTCACACCTTCTGGGAATCCTGACAAAGCAAGATTTTCAAGGTCAAAGTTAGCTCCAAGACCAAGTTGTTCCATGATAGCATTTGATGTTGTCATCATGAATGGTTGGATAAGGTGAGCAACCACACGAAGACTAGCTGCCAAGTGAGCCATTACTGCTGCTAATTCATCACGTTTAGCTTCATCTTTAGCAAGTACCCAAGGAGCTGTTTCATCAATGTATTTGTTTGTACGTGAGATGATACTCCATACGGCATCAAGTGCACGTGGGGAATCAACTGCATTCATTTGTTTATGGTATTCAGCGAGTTTTTCTTCGACAACACCTGCCAAATCAGCATCAAATGCTGTGACATTTTCAACGTAAGCTGGAACATCACCACCGAAATATTTATTAATCATGGCAACTGTGCGGTTAAGAAGGTTTCCAAGATCATTTGCCAACTCATAATTGATACGTCCAACGTAATCTTCTGGTGTAAATGTTCCGTCAGAACCAACTGGAAGTGAGCGCATGAGGTAATAGCGAAGTGGGTCAAGCCCATAGCGTTCGACAAGCATTTCTGGGTAAACCACATTACCTTTAGATTTAGATATTTTACCGTCTTTCATGACAAACCAACCGTGGGCAATCAAGCGGTCAGGCAATTTCATATCTAACATCATAAGCATAATTGGCCAGTAAATTGAGTGGAAACGTAGAATATCTTTACCAACCATATGGAAAACTATTCCCTCGTTCCAGAATTTATCAAAGTTTACGTGTTCTTCTTGACCATAACCAAGTGCCGTAGCGTAGTTAAGAAGCGCATCAATCCACACGTAAACAACGTGTTTTGGATTTGAAGGCACTTTAACGCCCCATGTAAATGATGTACGGCTGACAGCCAAATCTTCAAGGCCTGGTTCAATGAAGTTCTTGACGATTTCGTTCATACGACCATCAGGTTGGATGAAATCAGGGTGTGCATGGAAAAATTCTACCAAGCGGTCAGCATATTTTCCAAGACGTAAGAAATATGATTCTTCTGAAACCCTTTCTACTTCGTGTCCAGAAGGGGCAATCCCGCCGATGACTTTTCCATTTTCGTCACGGAAAACTTCTTCTAATTGGCTTTCTGTGAAGAATTCTTCATCTGACACTGAGTACCAACCAGAATACTCACCCAAATAAATATCATCTTGTGCCAACAATTTTTCAAAAACATCAGCAACGACTTTTTCATGGTAATCATCAGTTGTACGAATGAATTTATCATAAGAAATATCAAGCATTTCCCAAAGTTTTTTAACGTCAGCAGCCATACCGTCAACATAAGCTTGTGGTGTCATTCCTGCTTCTTCAGCTTTTTGTTGAATTTTTTGACCGTGTTCATCAAGACCAGTCAAATAAAAAACCTCGTGGTTCATCATGCGTTTGTAACGTGCTAAAACGTCACAAGCAATTGTTGTATAAGCTGAACCAATGTGAAGCTTACCAGATGGATAATAAATAGGTGTTGTAATGTAAAATGGTTGTTTACTAGTCATTTTCTTTCCTTTCAAATAGGAGCTAATGAAACTTCTTTATTGATAATACTTTATTATAACATAAATTTATAGCTGATTATAAGTGAAATCGCATAACAATGTGAAAAAATCGTATTAAAAAGACTGAGAATACCTGAACTGCACCCCAAAAGTTGGACAGAAAAAATCTAACTTTTGGGGTGTTTTTGTATGAAATTGAGTTACGAAGA
>CAKPVT010000044.1 GCA_934196125.1 uncultured Streptococcus sp.
TTTACCATAAAGAAAAAGTAGTGAGTACTTTCTCCCGTCGGAGATTTCCTCACTACTAATCTTAGTATGTTTTTTTGTTGCTGAGAAGTCGTTGAAGCAAAGAAAAAGAGTTTCATTATTCTGATTCTGCTGAAACGGTTGTTTCTTCTTTTTCAACTTTTTTAGCAGATTTGATGATAATTTTACCATTGCTTGTCATAACAGCTTTCAAATCTTTTTCGCTTGGATTTTCAAGATAGAAGTCTGTAATGGCATCTTCAATGTGGTCTTGGATAGTACGACGTAATGGACGAGCTCCCATTTTAGGATCGTAGCCAAGGTCAACTAATTTTTCTTTTACCTTATCAGTAACTTCGAGGTGAATATCGTTAGTTGCTAGACGTTTATTGACATCGTCAAGCATAAGGTTAACAATTTGGAGAAGATTGTCTTTGCTAAGAGCCTTAAATTCGATAATACCGTCGAAACGGTTCATGAATTCAGGGCTGAAGTAGTTGCTAAGTTCACCAAGGACAGAATTTGTACGTCCTTCACGAGCAGCACCGAAACCAACTGAAGCTTCTGTTTTACCAGTACCAGCATTAGAAGTCATGATAATAATAGTATCTTTGAAACTTACTGTACGACCTTGACCGTCAGTCAAACGACCGTCATCAAGAACTTGCAAGAACATATGCATAACATCAGGATGCGCTTTTTCAACTTCGTCAAGAAGGATGAGTGAGTATGGATTACGGCGAACTTTTTCTGTCAATTGACCAGCTTCTTCGTAACCAACGTATCCTGGAGGTGCTCCGACAAGTTTAGCGACCGCCTGTTTTTCCATGTATTCAGACATATCGAAACGAATCATGCTGTCAGCTGAGCCGAAAAGTTCGATTGCTAATTGTTTAGAAAGTTCTGTTTTACCAACACCAGTTGGTCCAACAAAGAGGAATGAACCGATTGGACGATTTGGTGTACCGAGACCGACACGGTTACGACGAATGGCTTTGGCAATTTTGTCAACGGCATCATCTTGACCAATGACGTGTGTTTTCAAATCATCAGCGAGATTGATTAATTGTGATTGTTCCTTTTCTTTCAAATCACCAACAGGGATGTTAGTTTTTTCTTCAACGACAGCTTCGATAGTCTTTTCAGTAATGACTGGAATACCGTCTTCGTTGATTGTTTGTTGTTGCATTTCCTTGTATTTAGCGATTTGGTCACGGAAATAAGCTGCGCGTTCATAATCTTCTTCGCGAGTAGCTTGTGTTTTTAGGTTTTCAGCTTCCACTAAACGCTTGTCGATTTCTTGTGGGTCAACAAAGTTAAGGGTTAAATTCATCTTAGAACCAGCTTCGTCTAGTAAATCAATGGCTTTATCTGGGAGGAAGCGGTCTTGAATGTAACGGTTAGAAAGATTTGCGGCAGCTTCAATTGCATCATCGCTGTATTTGACATGATGATAATCTTCGTATTTCTTTTGAATACCACGAAGAATCGTAATCGTTTCTTCCACGCTTGGTTCATCAACTTTAACAGGTTGCATACGGCGTTCAAGCGCCGCATCTTTTTCAATAATGCGGTATTCATTGAGTGTCGTAGCACCGACTAATTGAAGTTCACCACGAGCAAGTGCTGGTTTTAAAATATTACCAGCGTCCATGTTGCCGTCGCCTGCAGAACCAGCACCGACAATTTCGTGAATTTCGTCAATGAAGAGAATAACGTCCTTGCGTTCACGGATTTCTTCCATGAGTTTTTGCATACGTTCTTCAAATTGACCACGAATACCTGTGCCTTGCACAAGGCTAACGACATCAAGACGAATAACTTGTTTATTTTGAAGTTTTTGTGGAACGTTACCATCTACGATTTTTTGAGCTAATCCTTCAACAACGGCTGTTTTACCAACCCCTGGTTCACCAATAAGAACTGGATTATTTTTTGTACGACGGTTAAGAATTTCAATCACACGAATGATTTCGGCATCACGTCCAATGACAGGGTCGATGTCACCGCGACGAGCAATATCAGTAACGTTGATACCAAATTCTTCTAGCAAACCTTTTTGGTGTTGCTGTTGGCTAGCTGCGCCGTTTGGACGATAATTGTTATTATAGCCGCCGTTATTTCCACCACCTGATTGTGTTGGAGGCGCATTTTGGAAATCTTGTCCACCGAATGCGTGGAAATTATTCAAATTACTGAAGAAATCATCAAAAGGATTCATACCAGTAGTTTGATTTTGTGTGGAAGAAGCTGGTGCATCTCCTAAAACACCTAAAATAGTATTGTTAGGGTCAGTTTTCATGATTTGATAGCAGTTTTGGCACAAATCAATTTGCTTTTGCTGACCATTGACATTTGTATAAAGATGAATTGTTGATTCGTTTAAATGACAATTTTGACAGAGCATATAAAATACCCTCCTTTCGTAATGGCTTGACATTGACAATAAAGGTCAAAGATAGTCAAACTTCATGATTCTATTATAGCGCTAGGTTAATAGAAATCAAGTAAAAAGCATTGAAAATTAGCACTCTTATGCTAAAAGTGCTATTCTTTCTCAGAGTCAATCTGACTGGCTGCAATAGACCCCATAGCAGCACCCAAAATTCCCCCACCGAGAATGATTGCGATAAGTCCAAGAGGATTTGTGAAGAGATCTAAAGGATTTCCTCCCTCTTGCCATTTGCTAAAAACGTTAAAAACGAGCATGAATAGTGCAAAAATTCCCCCAGCTAACCAGCCCTTTTTGCGAGCTTTCTGCCGTGTTTGTTCGACTTCATTTTTAGGGACTTCCAATGATGTTTGCAAATCACGATTGGTCAACATAACAAGAAGAATAATAGGAATAACAAAAATGAGGACGAAGAGATTAATATAGAGAAAAGCGGCGGTCGCTATCGTTTGGTTGATGAGTAAAATAATAGTAGAAAAGAATAACTCAAAGAAAAAGAGACCAATAAACAGTTTATTGCCGATACGGTTAACTTCTTGTTCACGATATTCGTCTAATTCGCCATTAATTCCGTAGAAACGTTTAATAAATTTTAGCCAAAGTGATGTTTTTTCGCTTTCATAATGATTCTCCTTTAAAATTCCCAAAATTATAAATGTCTATTCTCCCAAAAAAGTGTGTTTAAATCAGTTTGCAGTGCCTCCGCTAGTTTGATACAAAGGTCAAGCGACGGATTATATTTATTGTTTTCGATGAGGTTAACCGTTTGGCGGGCAACATTTATTTGTTTAGCTAATGCTAACTGGGAAATTCCCAGATTTAATCTAAATTCTCTAATGCGATTCATTTTTTCTTTCTACTATAACTATAATTCTATAATTACAATATAGTACATTATATATGACATATCAAATATAAATGACAAATGTGGTGGTATTTTTGGGAGATGATTTTTTTTATTCAAAATTTGCTTGACAAAATGTATAACTATACTAAAATTAGGTATATTATTCAAAGAAAAAGGATGGACGAGTGTATGGCTATTAATGATTCATTTTTGAAAGAGATTGATTTTACTAAGGAAGAACTGACTAATCTGATTGATTTAGGATTGAAATTTAAAGAGTTGAAAAAGAAAAAAATGCTCATAAATATTTAGAAGGCTTAAATATTACTCTTATTTTCGAGAAGACAAGTACCAGAACACGTTCTGCTTTTACAGTAGCTGGACAAGATTTAGGGATGAATGTGACTTATCTTGGAAGCAGTGAAATTCAACTTGGCAAAAAAGAATCCGTAATTGATACGGCAAAAGTTCTAGGTTCAATGTTTGACGGTATTGAATATCGTGGCTTCAAGCAATCTGATGTTGAAGCTTTAGCGGAATTCTCTGGTGTGCCTGTATGGAATGGTTTGACAGATACTTGGCATCCAACGTAAATGATTGCTGACTTTATGACATTAAAAGAAGTTTTTGGAAAACTAGAAGGCTTGACAATCGCTTATGTTAGCGATGGTCGTAACAACATGGCAAATTCTTTGCTAGTTACCTCAGCCATTCTTGGCGTGAATGTAAAAATCATTGCACCAGCCAGCTTGCAGCCGGAAAAAGAAATTATCGAGATTGCACAAGCACACAATAACGGAGCTGAGTTGACTATTACTGATGACCTTGATGCTGTTTGTGGCGTTGATACGGTTTACACAGACGTTTGGGTGTCAATGGGCGAAAAAGTTGATTTTAAAGAACGTATCGATCTTTTGTTACCTTATCAAATTAATGCTGATTTGGTTGAAAAAGACAGGAAATCCAGATGTGATTGTCATGCATTGCTTACCTGCTTTCCATGACCTTAATACCGAAATTGGTCAAGAAATTTATGACAAATATGGTCTTGTTGAACTTGAAATTACCGATGAGATTTTTCAAAAATACAGTTCAATAATTTTTCAAGAAGCTGAAAACCGTATGCATTCTATCAAAGCGATTATGTACAATTCACTAAAAGCAATTTAAGGGATAATAATCACTGAAAAATGGCACTTTTGACAGGAATTTTAGATAAAAGAAAGAAAATACATTCCTTTGTTGTTTGTTTGTAGGAAATTATGTTAAAATAGTATGGACAATGAACGAAGAGGAGAATAGTCATGGAATCACATTTGGTGAGAATTATCAATCGTCTTGAGTTAATGACAACTGATAGTAGTAATCTAAAACGTAATTTTGAACGTGATGGTGTCGTTGTGGCAGAAGTGTCATTCAGCAATGACCCTGAAAATGGTCCAGTTTTCACTTTGCGTGATGTTGAAGTGCGTGAGTCTTACTCATTTGATAGCATCGATTTAATCGCAATGGAAATTTACGACCTTCTTTACTAAAATAAAGAAAAATTCAGGACAGAGTATAAGGTTTTGGTAAAGCCCTGCTTAAGTGTGGTTTCAACTTTTTCTTATATTGCTATTTTGAATTGCAAAAAGTTCGCAAACTGCGTGCTTTTTATTTTTTTTGTTTATTAATAATGATAGAAATGCTGTTATATCAATTATTTACGTCTATTTCCAGAAAAATGAATTATTGGTATTTTTATTCAATCTGTGTTATAATTAATTGATTATTGTTTATAGGAGAAATAAATGGACTTTTCATTTTTGCCAGAATATTGGGCTTATTTTAACTATGGTGTCCTTGTAACCATTATGATTTCAGCATGTGTTGTTTCCTTTGGGACAATCATTGGTATCTTGGTTGCTTTAGTTAAACGTACAAATATAAAAGTTTTAAATTGGATTGCTAGTTTTTACGTTTGGGTCTTTCGTGGGACTCCGATGGTTGTTCAAATCATGATTGCCTTTGCTTGGATGCACTTTAATAATGCGCCAATCGTTGGCTTTGGTGTTCTTGACCTTGATTTTTCACGTTTGCTTCCAGGTATCATTATTATTTCGTTAAATAGCGGAGCTTATATTTCTGAAATCGTCCGTGCTGGTATCGAAGCAGTGCCAAAAGGACAGCTTGAAGCGGCGTATTCGCTTGGTATTCGCCCAGTCAATGCAATGCGTTATGTCATTTTGCCGCAAGCCCTCAAAAATATCTTACCAGCACTTGGTAATGAATTTATTACCATTATCAAAGATAGTTCACTTCTTCAAACTATCGGTGTTATGGAATTGTGGAATGGTGCCCAATCGGTTGTAACAGCAACATATTTGCCAATCACACCGTTGTTATTTGCTGCATTCTACTACCTCATGGTGACAACTGTGATGTCATTCTTAGTGAAACGACTTGAAAAACGCATGGGAAATGGAGGTAGCAACTAATGTCAGAAACGCTTATTTCAATTAAAGGGCTTCATAAATATTTCGGAAAAAATGAAGTGCTAAAAGGGATTGACCTTGATATTAAATCTGGTGAAGTGGTTGTTATCATTGGACCTTCAGGGTCAGGAAAGTCAACATTTCTTCGTACAATGAACTTACTTGAAACACCAACAAAAGGTGTGATTACTTTTGAAGATGTTGATATTACAGATAAGAAAAATGATATTTTCAAAATGCGGGAAAAAATGGGAATGGTTTTCCAACAGTTCAATCTCTTCCCAAATATGACGGTACTTGAAAATATCACATTATCACCAACTAAAACAAAGGGTATCTCTAAAGCAGAAGCAGAAGCAAAAGCCTATGATTTGCTAGATAAAGTTGGGCTTCGCGACAAAGCAGATGCTTATCCAGCTAGTTTGTCAGGTGGTCAACAACAACGTATTGCGATTGCGCGTGGACTTGCTATGGATCCAGATGTCTTGCTTTTTGACGAACCAACATCAGCGCTTGACCCAGAAATGGTTGGTGAAGTACTTGGTGTTATGCAAGATTTAGCAAAATCAGGAATGACAATGGCGATTGTTACCCATGAAATGGGATTTGCACGTGAAGTGGCTGATCGTGTTATCTTCATGGACGGAGGTGTTATTGTTGAACAAGGAACGCCAGAAGAAGTCTTTGAACAAATCAAAGAAGCTCGAACAAAAGCTTTCCTGAGTAAAGTTTTATAATAGAATAAAAAATAATCTCGGTTGAGTGCATGAACTTAACTGAGTTTTTTCTTGTTCTGAAAGAAGTTTAATATAGGTAAAAATGGATATTTAATTAGATTAAAATGAGTGGAATTCCATATATTAAGCACACTTAATTTTTAGAATTTAGTTTTTTAAAAAAATGTAAATGATTGAAACAAGAATGAAAGCGTCTATATTATAATGATTCTAAATAGAAAAAAACATCTTATTTAGAACAGTTCTAATTAATTGAATAATTAAAGAAAAAATTAATTTTTATAGAAAAATTTGCCTTATTTTTATGATATAATGAATCGGGCGGAAGGTCAAATGTTTTATCAAAAAATTACGAGGAGGTCAAGAATTTTGATTTTGCAAAATGCTAAAATTGATATTCCCTACGCAGTCGTTGGCATTGATTTACCTGATGAAAGTGTTCGACATTTATCAAACTTAGGGTTAAAAGTTGGTGCTTCGTTAAAAGTTGTTTCAAAAACACCAACGAGTGCAATTGTCATGCTTAAATCAAGCCGTTTGGCATTTGATCAGTCAATTTTAAATCATGTTGACGTTACTGAAGAAGAAGGAAAACTTGAAACTTTGCCCCTTTCAGAGTTGAAAGTTGGAGAATTTGCTTATGTAGATGGCATTTATGCCATTAATGAGGCAAAGCGTCGGCTTATGGATATGGGATTAACACGCCATACCAAAGTTTACCTTCGTAAAGTAGCGCCATTAGGAGACCCTATCGAAATTAGTTTACGTGGTTACGAGTTAACCTTACGCAAATCAGAAGCGCAGATGATTAGTGTTGTGAAAGTAGATAGTGAGGAGAAAAAATGACAGAGATAGCCTTAATTGGGAATCCGAATAGCGGAAAAACAAGTCTCTTTAATTTATTGACAGGAACAAGTCAACGTGTTGGTAACTGGCCTGGTGTTACTGTTGAACGAAAAAGTGGTGCCGTTAAAAAACACAGTGATTGGAAGGTGCAAGACTTACCAGGGATTTACTCAATGTCACCTTATACGCCAGAGGAAAAAGTGGCGCGTGACTATTTGTTGAGTAATCATGTGGACAGTATTCTTAATGTTGTTGATGCGACAAACTTGGAACGTAATCTTTATTTGACAACGCAGTTGATTGAAACAGGGATTCCTGTGACTGTTGCGCTTAACATGAGCGATGCCCTCAAAAGTCAAGGAAAAACGATTAATATCGATAAACTTTCTTATCAACTTGGAGTTCCAGTCGTTTCTACTAGTGCTGTTAAAAATGTCAGCGTTGAGAAAGCTGTTAAAAAAGCAGCTCATACTACTAAAGAAACCGTTGATATCATTCAATATCCTACTTATAGTGATAAATTTGAAGCGGCAATTAAACAAATTATTGATATTTTAGGTGATATTGTTCCAGAACGTTCTGCACGTTTTCATGCTATTAAACTTTTTGAACGTGATGCTTTGGTTCAAAATGAAGTAGAATTGTCAGAATTTCAAAAAGGTGAAATCAATGAAGTGATTAAAATCACCGAAGAAATTTTCACAGAGGATTCTGAATCTATCGTTATCAATGAACGTTATGAATTTATCGAACGTGTGGCTAAAATGGCACAGAACCAAGATAGCAATTTTAAAATGACGATTTCAGATAAAATCGACCGTGTCGTGACAAACCGTATTTTGGCATTGCCGATTTTTGCGGTAGTCATGTTCTTGGTTTATTACCTATCTATTCAAACGGTCGGAACAATGTGGACAGACTGGGTGAATGATGTTCTCTTTGGTGATTTAGTGCCAAATTGGGTACAAATTGGTCTAGATTACTTGCATGTATCTGGTTGGTTAGAGTCATTGATTATTGACGGAATCGTTGCAGGGGTTGGTACGGTTCTTGGGTTCTTACCACAAATCTTTGTTCTATTTATCTGTTTGGGTATTTTAGAAGATATTGGTTACATGAGCCGTATTGCTTTTGTCATGGACCGTGTGTTCCGACGCTTCGGGTTGTCAGGAAAATCTTTCATTCCGATGTTGATTGCGACAGGGTGTGGTGTGCCTGCGATTATGGCAAGTCGTACCATTGCAAACGAACGTGACCGTCGTATTACCATTATGACAGCAACGTTCATGCCATGTTCGGCTAAATTGGAAATTATCGCTTTGATTGCGGGAGCATTTTTCCCAGATAATCCATTTGTTGCGCCATCTACATATTTCATCGGTTTCTTGACAATTATTTTATCAGGGATTGCGCTTAAGAAAACAAGTTTCCTTGGAAGCTATGTTAGTCCATTTATCATGGAATTGCCAGCTTATCATATGCCAAAAGTGTGCTCAGTATTACGTTATGCCTTTGGTAAAGCCATGAGCTTTGTAAAACGTGCTGGTACCATCATTTTCAGTTTGACGGTTATTATCTGGTTTATGTCATCTTATGATTTTGCTTTCCAAGTTGTTGATACGGAGTATTCAATCCTTGCTGCTCTTGGTAGAGCAAGTGCTTGGATTTTCCAACCACTTGGGTTTGGTGACTGGAAAGCTACTGTTGCAGCTGCGACAGGGCTTGCAGCCAAAGAAGCCGTTGTTGGAACATTCGGTATCTTGTATAATGACAACACGACTAGTGGTTTGTATCATGCTTTGCAATTGGATTACACATCATTAGCAGCTTATTCATTCTTGACATTTAACCTGCTCTGTGCGCCATGTTTTGCCGCAATGGGTGCTATCAAACGTGAAATGGGAGATGCGAAGTGGACAATTGGTGCAATTGGCTTCCAAACAGGCCTTGCTTATGTGGTTAGTTTGATTATCTATCAACTTGGACTTGTTGTTTTCTATGGCAAAGGCATCACATTCTGGACGATTGTAGCTGTTATCTTGTTGATTGCTATTATTTACTTTATCGTTAGAAAACCAAGACAAGTTAAAGAAAAAGTGATTACTTTGGATAATCTAGAAATGGCTGGAGAATAACGCTATGGCAACGATTATTATTGCTGCAATTATTGCATTTGCGGTGTTTAGGGGCTTTCGTAGTTTCATCAAAGGAAAAGGTTCTTGTGGTGATTGTGATTGTAACTGCCCAGTCAAAGATGAAATGCATAAAACAGTAAAGTAAACTAACAAGAGAAAACTTGCTCATTTTGGGCAAGCTTTTTTGTAGGTATAAAAGACAGTATCAATAATATTTTAAAGAATTTTCTGAAAAATAGAATATAATGCTGTTTTCTGGTATAATGGAAGAAATACAATTTGGGAGAATGATATGGCAACAATTATAGATGGAAAAGCTTTAGCCGTCAAAAAACAGACTGAATTAGTTGAAAAAGTTGAAAAATTAAAAGCTGAGATGGGCGTTATGCCTGGTTTGGTCGTTATTCTTGTTGGTGATGACCCAGCTAGTCAAGTTTATGTCCGCAATAAAGAACGTTCTGCTAAGAAAGTAGGATTTTTAAGTGAAACTGTTCGCCTTTCAGAATCAATCAGTGAAGAAGAATTGATTCAAGTGATTGAACAATATAACGAAGATGACCGTTTCCATGGTATTTTGGTGCAATTGCCACTTCCTGCACACATTAATGATAAGCGTGTGATTCTAGCAATTGACCCTAAAAAAGACGTAGATGGTTTCCACCCAATCAACACAGGACACCTTTGGAATGGACGTCCTATCATGGTACCGTGTACGCCAGCTGGCATTATGGAATTGCTTCGTGAGTATGACATTGATTTAGAAGGTAAAACAGCTGTCATCATTGGTCGTTCAAATATCGTCGGAAAACCAATGGCGCAGCTATTATTGGACAAAAATGCAACGGTTACCTTGGCGCATTCTCGTACACGTCATTTGGCGCACGTGACAAAACAAGCTGATGTTTTAATCGTGGCAATCGGTCAAGGACATTTTGTAACCAAAGAATTTGTGAAAGAAGGGGCAGTGGTTATTGATGTCGGTATGAACCGTGATGACAATGGTAAGCTCATTGGAGATGTTAAATTTGACGAAGTTGAACCACTCGCAAGTTTTATCACACCAGTACCTGGTGGCGTTGGTCCAATGACCATTACAATGCTTATGGAACAAACATATCAATCTGCCCTTAGAAGTGTGAAAGCATGATTATTGATGAATTATTGGCACATCAAGTGGTTACAAAGCGTCAGCCACATTCTCACAAAGGAACATACGGTCGTGTTCTTTTAATTGGTGGATTTTACCCTTATGGTGGAGCGATTATCATGAGCGCCTTAGCCACGGTTAAAAGCGGTGCTGGATTAGTGACTGTGGCGACTGAGCGTGACAATATCGCAGCTCTTCATAGCCATCTTCCAGAAGCTATGGCTTTTGATTGTGATGATAAGGAGCTATTTTATGAAAATTTGACCAAGGCTAATGTGGTTTTGATTGGTCCTGGTTTAGGGGAAAATAGCAAGGCAGAAGCCGTGTTTCAAATGGTTTTGGAGCATATTTCTGAACACCAGATTTTGATTATTGACGGCTCCGCTTTGAATTTATTGGTAAAAGCTAAGCCAATTACAGTCAAAACGAATCATCTCATATTGACACCGCATCAAAAAGAATGGGAAAGATTATCAGGAATTGCTATTTCGAACCAAACAATCGAAAACACCAAAGTAGCCCTGCAAGAATTTCCAGAAAAGACCGTCTTAGTGGCTAAAAGTCATCAGACTAAAATCATTCAAGGAAATCAAGTCGGCGAGCTAACTGTTGGCGGTCCTTACCAAGCGACAGGTGGTATGGGAGATACGCTCTGTGGCATGATTGCAGGCTTTATTGCCCAGTTTAAAGATAATCTCTTTAACAGTGTTGCCACAGCAACGTACTTACATTCCTACATCGCTGATCAACTTAGCGACCAAGCCTATGTTGTTTTACCAACGACAATTAGCGCAGAACTCCCCCGTGTCATGAAGGAACTCTCGGAGAGATAAATCGCTAAAACACAATATTAACATTGTCTTCAGTCTGGAGGCTGGGCAAAAACTAGCTTCAGAACACAAAAAAACGAGTATTTCCGCAGTTGGAGCTACTCGTTTTCCTATGTCATGGTTTATATCATAAAAAAACAACTAGAAAGCCATGACGATGCTCTCTT
>CAKPVT010000045.1 GCA_934196125.1 uncultured Streptococcus sp.
CTCCAAACCAGAAGGAAGAAAACTATTTTAAAAAAATATAGCTCATTTTCTGTCTAATTATTTGACATTAGTCCAAAATTAAGAAAGGAAGTCCTATGAGCTTCTACGAACGTTTAAAATCCCTTGCCGAAGAAAAGAATAAATCGTTTAATCAAATTGAACGTGAATTAAATTATCCTAGAAATGCTCTAAATGCATATAAAAATAAAAAAAATCCTTCCGCAAAACGTACTGCGGAGATTGCCAAATATTTTGATGTTTCAATAGATTATTTACTTGGAAATACCACAGCTAAAAATCTTGACTTAACAGAATTAGACAATGAAATTGTTGCAAGCAATCTCTCTTATTCAGGAAAACCTTTATCTGAAAATGATCGTATAGCCCTAAATAATATTTTAAGAGAATACTTTGAATCAAAAGAAGACAATTAACAATGCAAATCATAGAAGATGATATTTATAATAAGTTGCTTCAATTACTTAAAAATAATAATATTACCCTACTCTATGACAGCAACTTTCCTCTTGAAGACAATGGAAAATATATTCGAGTTCAAAATCAAAAATTCATTATTTTAAAATGTTCTTTAGAGAAAAATTTACAAAAGATTTTTACAATATTGCATGAATATAGTCATGCATTTCATGATGATGATTTACATATATTTACACATCTTCAGGAACAACATAAAGAATTTTTAGCAAACTGTGATCTCATTGCAAATGGTATTAATCTTTGTGCTTCTGAAAATGGAGCACCAACAAAAGATATTCCTGCCTTAATGCAATTTATTGGCATTACTTCTTGCCAATATTATCCTATTTACGAAAAAATTGTGAAAAGCTATTATGATCAAGAAGGTTATCCGTTATCTTCTTGGGATTTTTAAAATAACTTATAACTTAAATTACTAGTTATACTCTAAACTCGCACATTGAATAAAAAAGACAAATAAGTTTTTATCTTACTCGTCTTTTTTTCTATTTCTTTAATCCCAATCAAAATTATATTGTTTTGGTGCTCTACCAACTTCTTTAAGTACTCTTGCTCCATCACCATCTTCAACGTCCTCTTCAAGAAGTCGTAATACTTTACATTGAAATCTCCAATCATCTCCAAAATCAAAAATCATCTTAAATTGGTCTCCTTTTTTAAAATCCAATTGCGAAAGACTATAATCACAAGTATGACGGTGTTCTTCTAAATCAACCCAATCTACCCAATAACAATCGTCAAAACTCCATGCATAATTGTCCATACAAAACATATGCGCATGATCATTAGTAAAGTCAAAGGCAGATAAAATAATCTCCGCAAAATCCTCCAAAGTTCTACTCGCTGATACACAGATATGCCGATAACATCCCACTCCCATTGAAACACTAAAAACAACAGATTTCTTTTCTTCTATCATTTTCCTTCCTCATTTACTTTAATCTTATACTATATTAATTCTATCATTTATTTTTCTAGTCTATCAAGCTACAAAAGAGTAAAATAAAACACTCACAAAAATGAGCATTCATTGAAAAATGTAATTTTACTTTATCATAATTTCTTGTTTTTTTCAAACTAAATAAAGCTTCTCAACTAGAGAAGCTCGTTGAATAAGATTATGGGATATTTAGGAAACCAACAACGGTTTTTTAACTCCACAAAAAACTTGTAATACTATACTTGAGGGAGATGCCAGATATTGCTATATTTATGGCGCTCGATCAACTTTTCTTGAAAACGAATTACTCCCCCATGGGAAAAACAATTTAAAAATGTAAATAATAGCAAAAATAAAGTCTCTAAATCAACAAAAACTGCTGGTTAAATACCAACAGTTTTTTTACTCTTTAAAAACAAAACTAACGTCTTTTTAAATTTTTTAATACCTACCAATTCCTTTGACTGAATCTTTAAAGTCTTGTTTTGAGCACTTTAATACTGTTTTTTTGTCTACTAATTTTAGTTTATCTAGTAATGAGTCTCCTAAATCAGTAAATTATTTAAGCCTCCTGAGGTGCTTAGTCGAGGAAAGTCTTTGTCTTTTCTCATATAGTTATCAATTCCGATTAGTTTATCAAACTTACTCAGCCATTTTTCGGCTTTTTTGATTACTAAAGTGCCGTCTGACATTCGTTTAATTCTGGAAGAAATATAGCTATTTTTTGGTTCTCTTGTTCTTCATCATTTCAATGGAATTTCCATATACAGATACATCGCTATCAATATCTGATTGTCTTTTCCAATAGTGTAATACTCTAGGATAATGAAATGTTGCTAAAATAAGTAAACCCGCTATTATTGCTGTAGCTCCAAAAACTCCAAATGATATATTGTCTTTAGCTTCTGATAAAACGATTAAACCAATTCCAAGCAAACTCACTCCGTTCATAATGAACATAGCAACCATATCTCGTAAATTCAAATTATTAATTTTTAACGAAATGAAAACAATCAGCATATATACAAACTCTAAAAAAATAAGCAGAATAAACAATAAACTAATACTTTCAATAAATACTTTTACAGGATTTTCTGCTAAGAAACTAAAAAATGCTATAGCAAAAAAAGCAAATAATATTGATGAAAAATACATAATTAACACTAAATATTTTTGTATGTTTTTCTTATCAAATAATAGATAAACGATTAATGAAAGTACAAATAAGACAACAGCTCCAATAGACTGTATGCTTAAAAAATTTTGATATGTTTCTTTCTCTTTATCAAATATTTGTATAACTATCAAACCAATAAGCAACAGTAAATAAGCTCTCAACACTTTCTTAGCCGATTGTTTTGTAAAAGGCTTCTTGTTATAGTCTTTATATTTCGTAGGCACATAATTTTTTATCATGAAAACCATCCTCGCGCACTTTTTATTAGAGAGTTGACCCCTTTTTTCATTTCCGAAGTAACTCCTAGTTTCTTATCAATTGTATTTGCTATCCAACCTGCTATTATTCCCACACCAACAACTGCTCCTATTGATGTAGTGGCTGGTAAAAGTGCGGTTGCCGCTCCTATCATCGCCGTTATCACCGCCACTTTTCCGACATCCACCAATGCACCACCAACTTTACTTACGGTAATTTCATGCCCTTTCAAGCTGTACTCATTATAAAGTAAAATACTCACAAAATCAGAATGTGAGCATAAATTGAAAATACGTATCCTTACTATACCATAAACTCTCGTTCTTATCTATTAAAAATCATGGTAAATTGCAAATGCAAGTTACCTTTGATGGTGTAAAATAAGTTGCGTAAACACAAAAAGGAATAAATCCGTTATAGTAGAGTTGCGAAACATTACTAGAAAGAGATTTATTCCTATGACTCAGTTTATCACAAAACTCCTTAACTTCCTAGCCCAAAAACAAGATATTGATGAATTTTTCCGTCTATCAGATGATAAGTTGGAAGAATTTGCAAAGGGAGCATAGAACAAATCATCCAGTAAGAATACTGAACTCAGTATCTCAATGCGCTGTATAAAAACACAGCACCTAGAAAAGGGATATTTTCTGAATATAATAAAAGATGTAAAAAAGCTAGTTTATTCATCTAGCTTTTTTTACATCTTTTTAAATTTTTCTTGTCGCGCTAACTTTTGAGAAACAAAATAAATTAAAGAAAGAACAATAATAATGGTAAAGCCAACAGCCAAGACCTGAATTGTAAAGCTAAAGAGAAGTACAAGAGAGAAAAGCACTGTACCGAGCCCCACAAAGATAAATTTTTTCTTTATATTTGCGAAACCAGTGGAGAGATACTGTATAAAGCTCATAAAGACGGTCAATCCGGAAAGGAATAAATAGTTACCACTGAGATAAAGTAGAATAGTTACCAAAAAGGTCAAAGCAACAGCGATACCAGGTGCACCAAAGCGATTGTTTTGGGCCATTCGCATGGGAATATCTTCATGATTTTTGGCTAAACTGACTAAAATAGTTGGAGTATTAAAAGTTGCGGCTACAGTGACGCCAAAAATAGATATACAGATAGCAAAAATGATTAAGGGTACACCAATGGCACCTACGACATGACTAAAGGCAGTGGCTGCTGGGACAAGACTATCTGGGAGAGATGTGCCCAAGGCTCCAATGGTGATAGCTTGAATCAAAAGGTAAATAAAAGTACAGGTTAAAATGGACCAAGTAAGCATCTTAGGGAGGGTTTTAGAAGGATTCTTAATCTTGTCCGCATTAATAGGAAGAAAAGAAAAACCTGTATAAAAGTAGAAAACTGTACCGTAAGCACTGAGAAAGCCTTGTAAGGGATTGGAAGAGAGGGGTGTAGGATGAACAAAGAAATTAGCACCCCGAATGAGCCATATACAGACGCCAGAAAAAATAATTACGACCAATATTTTTACCAATGAGGTCAGATTATCTAATTTATTTAAGAGGGAGGCACCCAAAAAACTGACGAGGGCTAAAAGAGAAAGAACAATAAAACCAACCATCTTAACATTAAGATGAGGCCAGATCATACGCAGTGCGGTCGTTAAAGCAGAAACTTCTGTGGCTAGATTGACCACGCCGAGCATCCAAGTTAACATCCCAATAATAAATCCCGCAAAAGGACCAAATGTACTTTTGGCATAGACAAAAGCCCCTCCACTTTGAGGATAGAGTTTACTCATATTTGCATAAGAGAAGGCAATAACTAAGGTGGAGAGCCCAGCTGCTAGAATGGCAAGTAAACTATAAATCCCAGCATTGCTATAAATATGTCCTGAGAGCAAAAATATGCCCGAACCAATAATACTGTTGATCCCTAAGAGAAAAACAGCAAATGGAGAAAGTAGTTTTTCTTTTTTCATAATTTGATTATATCAAAATTAATGGTAAATTGCAATATAAAATTCACAAAGTAAAAAGCTACTCTTTAGCAGCTCTTTATTTTATAAATTTTATTACACACATTTTCTTGCTTGGTTAGTTTTTTGGTTAATTCTAATTTTATAGTCCTATAATCGCTTATTTACTAAGTCTCTTAAGGCTTTAAATTCATTATCCATTATATCACGATTCTTAAAGGTACTTTTGTCTAATTCTTCTTTTAGAGAAGAAAATAAAAGCTCTTTTGTTTTATCGTCAGCCTCTAACTTATAAAAGTATTTTGAACATAGTTTCCTTCGTCGCCAAAAGAAATAATATCTGAAATTATATTAACAAGATTAAATTCATTCATCTCCTACTCCATCTCTTTGACTTTACTTTCGATAAATTGGATTTCTTCTTCTGAAAGTCCATATTTTTTGTATAGTTGCTGGTCAATCTCAGCTATTGATTTTGTCCAATCAATATCAGAATTTAACGTAAAATCTTGAAGTGGGATATATGACCAATTATTTGGTGCATTGTGCTGTGTTGTTTTTTTAATCCCCAAAAGAGATCTTAAAAATTTTGTTTTTACATACTGAAGAAGATTTTTAGCTTCAATCTCACTATCAAATTGACCGATACTAATAAAAGTTGGTGTGCATGACTCATCTGGTGAAGCAATCACAGGTGTGCTCAGTACTTCTCCGTAATCACCATTTCCATTTGATTCTGGAACGAATACCTTATATTTATCTATATTATTATTTAGCTGATATCGAGGAGTCAAATAAGATTTTTCAATGTATTTATAATTACGTTTTCCATCCTCTAAGCCAAGTAATTTGTAATAATCTCTTTCAACATCATCGGCAATATTATCATAAAAAACATGTTTCAAAGTATCAAATGATGATGACTTAAGCTCATATTCCTCGTTAGGTGATAATTTAGTTGCGTTCGGATGTCTTTTTTGAATATTTTTTTAAAGAATCTCTTTGGTATTAGGATATTTTTCCAAAAAAGTATCATTAAATTTTAAATCTGAACGCCCTCCAAACATTATTGATGTGAAATTATTAGCTGGATCTTTTGTAAAATGACTTGCCAATTTCCTTAAATCTTTATCTGGAATAAAATCGTTAATTGCTCCAAAATCTTTGTTTTTATCTCTATATACAACAACTACCCCACCTTTAATTTCCGTGTTTGGAAAGACATCTTTCGAATCTGAAGTATAATAAATAACATTCAAATGACTATCTGATAACATTTTTTCATTCCATTCTTTAGAGGTTAGACCTGTATTGAATAAAAATCTAGCCGGTGAGATTAAAATATATTTATCAGATATTTCTTTGGCTATATCATAGAAGAATGGATAGATAGCACCTTGTCTATTATTCACACTCGTTGAGTCCTGATACGGAGGGTTTCCGATTACGACGTCAAATTTCACTTGGTTGAATGCCTCCTCTACTTTTTGTTTACCTTCTTCAATATCATTTTTAAGGGTATCTGTAAGGTCTTCGATGTATTTTACGTTAGTTTTATAATCACGATATCCTGTTAGTGTGCGTTCGGTAATTGTTTTTGCCATTGGTGTTTTAGCAACAGCGTAAACATTATTAGCTAAGATATCTTGATAGACTTTATCTGCTTCAAAGTGATTATCATCATTTGCCACGACTTTTTGATAGTACAAGCTAATAGCTGCATGGAGCGGATAGAGTCCTGTTTTTGAGTTAATATCTAAGATTTTAGTTTCTGTATGATAAATCTCACTTGTGATATCTTTTTCTACCCAATGAAGGTTAGAAGTAGCTCCGTTGGTTGTTGATGTGAAATCATCATAGAAATTAAGTCCACCAACACTTTTTGCTGTTTGCATATTAACCACGCGCCATGGTGTCAAAACTGTTTCTTTATCTGGATTTTTAAATGAACCAAACAACTCAGCAATTCTTTCAGCACGTTCGATAAAGTCCAACGAATCAAAAGATTTAGCACGCTGACGAATGATACGTCCTGCCTCGATAAAGACTTCAGCATCGTAGTACTTAGTGATTTCACTAAACATACCTTTAGTGAAACCTTTTGGCATGAATTCTTTCCAAGATTCATCATCGACTTTGTTAATAAAGTCTTTAATGGTGATATCCTTATCAAAATCAACTTTCATTCCGTAAATCATCATTGGAATACGGATTGACACCCCACGAAGGATAGAAATCAGTTTTTGTCTATCTTTTTTAGCTTCTTTAATCTTTTCAATAAGCGCTTTTTCTTCTTCGTTACGTTTGCGAGCTGGTTTTTTCTTAGCTTTTTCACCTGCTTCATACTCTTCATCAGTCAAGCCGTTTTCATTAATAGTGACAGTATTTTGAACTTTTTGTTTTTGTGTTTTTCCAACGATAGCATTCAATTTATTAAACATGCTAGCATCTTCAGCAGTTAAAGTTAGTAGATTATCATTATACAAACTATCATCTTCAAAACCTGAACGTACTGCTTTTTCGGCATAAACCTTTTTAAGCTGTGTCAGCATGCTATCAACGTTGTAATCTTTCATGCCTGTTTCCGAACTTCCAAGAATTGGCAAAAAGTTCAGAAGATTAGTCATGGCTTGCTTTTGGTCCGAAGTATTTTTCTTACCAACACCTGTATTGATTTGAGCACTTTCTGCCATAACTGTCAAAGCACGGTCTGGCGCAAAGTCAAAGATATAACAACGCTCTTTTTTACCTAATTTCTCATGTGAATAAGGTGTTTGGGCACGGAAAGCTGCTTGAAGATAATTCATAGCGCTATTAGTATTAGACAAGAACATAACCGCTGTCCATTGAGGGACGTTAACACCTGTTGTTAATTTACGAACAGTTAGTGTAATAGTTTTAGTTGCTGTCGGGTCATCTGTGATAGCATTTCTAACTTTTTCAATGTCAGCTTCGTTTGTCTCACCGTTATCCGTAGTGCTTCCTCGAACGACATTGACAATCTTATACTCTTTACCAAAGATAGGATGTTCTTTCAGCAACTCTTCAAAAGCATTGGCTTCTTTGATACCTGGCATAATCCAGAGTGTGTGGCGAAGCTCATTGCGATATGTAGGGGTTGAAAATGGATAGTTTGCTTTGCTGTCTTTATTTGTAATGTTATCTAGAAACGCATTGACTTCTTTTTTATAGACGAGCTGCTCATTTTCATCTGTTCTGAAGAACTCTCTAAAGTTAAAGGATTTGCTTTCATCCATAAACTTCGCTTTATTCATCATTTCAAAAGTATACATAAGCACTTTTGGCAAAGAATCATATGGATTTGGTTGGTCAGGGTGTTCGTATTTCCATTTTGTCTTAGCCTGTTGTTCCATGGTATAGTCCCATGTATACACTTGATCTTCATCAAATTGATCTAGTAGATTAAACGGAGTACCAGAAAGCTCTAGGACTTTAGTATTTTCCTTAATAAGCTGCTTAAGGACAATATCGCTAAGTTCTGTTTGCGTACCTTCATGGGCTTCATCGATAATAATCAAGTCCCAATTTACATCTGCAAAATCCTTTAGATTTGTTTCACCGTTATTATAACGTAGCAACTGAATCGAAGCAAAGTAGATAAATGGTTTGTCACCTTTTTTCAAAGAAGTGATGTAAGCACCTTTGTTAACAGAACCATACTCATATCCTGCTTCGTCCATTTTTAATTTACGATAATCCTCAAACCAAGAATCTGATACAACAGGACGGTGTGTCATGATAAGTACTTTTTGGAACTGTTCTTCCTTAATCAATTGTAAAGAAGTCATTGTTTTACCAAAACGCATTTTGGCATTCCAAAGCATTTTATCTTTCTTTTCAAAGACTTTTTGTGTTTTAGCAACGGCTTCTTTTTGTTCAGGACGAAGTTCAATTTTGGTTTCAGCTTCTGGTGTTTCTTCGACAATATTTTGAAGGTATTCACGTCCTTCTTTTACTGCTTTAATAGCTGCTTTTGCAGTTTCTAAATCCGTTTCAAACCATTCGTTTCCTTCAAGATATTTAGAATGATTAATTCCAGAACGTGTTAAAACCCTATGAACATCTTTATCATGGAACCAAGTTTGAGTTGATTTCTTGTAAGCAAGTTCTACCCACCCAAGTGTATAAGGAAGACCAGAAGTTGTCATATACTGCTTAATACGCTTTGGAGCCGCTTCTCGTAAAAAGTCACTATTCGGTGACCAGTCTGCCTCTAAGTCATCTTCTAAAATAGAACCTTCTCCGATTTTTTGGCTACCGTCGTAGGCATTAAACAGTTCATTTTCATTTTTTACGGTTTGGATATAAATGAATTTACGTTCTGCAGTACTATACATTTCTAGAGCGCGTGGTTCTAAGAATTGACCAATATCTTCTCGCTTAACATCAGGGTCAATATACTTAGTCACAAACTAAACTAAAATGTAAAAGATATTCTGTAAAGAATCTAATGCATTTTCTTTCGTCGCCTCTTTAGGATTGATATTATGTGCAGAATCATTCCCAAGCTGTTTTATTTTATAAAAATAATCAACAACATTGTCATGGTCAATATATCTTCTGACATTTCTCAATACACCGTTGAAGTTAGTTTTTTCCGGAATATCTATATATTCTCGGTCAGCAATTAACCACGCTGTGTTTTCAGCGATTTTTCTAATCTTAAACAAAGTAGTTTCATAATCTTTCTGAGTATAACTCTTCTCAGCCATATTAGCAGTTGTAAAAAGTTCTGCAGTATCCAAATCAATCATTAAAAACTCAAAATTTGATTCCACATTCATAAACCTAATCTCCTAACATATAAACTTTCTGGATGTTTATTTCTTTAATCTCTTCTTTAGATTCATCATCTTCGTCATCAAAATCAAACAAACTCAGTTGTCCTTCGACAACTCCACTATCATGTTCAAATTTTTCACCAAATAACTCAGCAAATGCAAATGGAATTTTTCTCACCGTACTCGGGTGTCCTTTAACAATTTGCCATTCATTAAACATTATTGGTTCACCCGTTATAGGGTGTTTTTTAGCGAGAGTATTACCTCTAATAATATTTTTATGAATTAAATAGTGTGCCGATTGATAAACGTCACTTCTGCTGTTTAACCTTGTTCCAAAGTATCTTTCGTACCAATCAAGATAATATAAAAACATTCTTGACCGAGCTACTTCTAAATTATCTTCTAAAAACTCAATCCCATAGATTGACGATAAAGCAATCAAAGATTTCGTTTTCCAATTTCGCTCGTTGTATTGGTCAATAACAGCTTGTAATTTTCTTTCTAATATTGCAAGCAGGAAATTACCGTCGCCTGCTGCAGGTTCTAAAAAAGTTACCGAAACATTTTCACAAGCTTCTTTCACTCCAGGTGTATCCAACATTTTTTGTACCATCCACGCTGGAGTGAACACTTCACCGTGCTTTTGCACCCTATGTTTTGACTTTATTAATTTCTCTTCCAAAACTTCCTCCTGAAAACGTTTCGTTACCTCTATTATATCATTTAAATTCAAAAAAATAATATCTTGGTGCAGTAAAAAAAACTTATCCAGCGCTTTATTAGCACTTTTGATAAATCTAATATCTATGATTTATTATATTTTACAACGTTTTGGTTCTTTTTCATGACGGGGGTTCGTATAAGTGAGTTACAAGCGATTGAGTGGGCGAAAATTGATTTTGATAGCGGAACAGTATTAATAGATTGTTCTATGTATTATAAAAATCAAAAAGAATAGTACATTACAGATACAAAATCTACCTCAGGTATTAGATTATTATATCTTGATGACGATACTTTAAAATATTTGAAAGATTGGAAACAAATACAATCTCAAATAGGAAAATGTCGGTTTGTATTTTCTATTGCAGATTACCCACTTGTAAAGTCAACACTAAAACGTGTACTACAATCTCATAGCGAATTTGTAGGTATAAAGGCTATTCGGATTCATGATTTAAGGCACTCTCATGCTAGTTTTATGTTATCGCTTGGTATGAATGATTTAGAAATGCAGAATCGTTTAGGACATGCTGACATTAAAACAACACTTGGTACGTATTCTCATCTACGACCTAATGCAATGAAAGATATTGCTAGTCGTATGACAGATCAAATAGTCGTTGCTGAAAATAATATTAGACAGAGTACGTTTAAAGGCAACCAACATACTATCAATTTGGATAGTAAAATTTGACAATTACCTCAAATTATGTGATAATAATCATGCAAGAACTGTAACGAAGTCTTGGCAAAAACAAAAATACCAGAGCTCCACCTCTGGTATTTTCTTTTGTCTGATATGCAAGTTATCAAACTCAGGTTATTTATCTTTGTCGCCTTTTTCTAGCCACTTTCTGACTATCCACTCAGAAATGACATTACCTATAATTGTGATAAGTAAAGGTGCTAGAATAACTGTAACGAAGATTAGCAAAAACTCACCTCCAAACTAAGTTCGTTAGTGGAGTTGCGACAAGCGTTATTATACCATAACATTTAACTATTTACACTCCTTTTTGAAGTTTAACTAGCGTAGTCTGTTGAATTTCAAAAAGGGGTTCTCAACGTAGTTGATAAAAAATAATCTGTTTTTGTTGTCAAATTGTTGTTAGAACCAAATAAACATACTAAGATTAGTAGTGAGGAAATCTCCGACGGGAGAAAGTACTCACTACTTTTTCTTTATGGTAAAG
>CAKPVT010000046.1 GCA_934196125.1 uncultured Streptococcus sp.
ACACTGTTACTGTCGCATACGGTATTAGCTCCATTGACAGCCGTTGCACAAGAACAAGACACATCACCGCAACAAGTACAAGGAACAACCGATTCAAATTCAAATGAGTCAGTAGAAGCTGCGCAAAAAGAGGGGGCAGAGTCCATTGATGATGGGAAGCCTGATAAAACACCTCAAGACGCATCACCACAACAAGTACAAGGAACAACCGATTCAGCTTTAAATGAGTCAGCAGAAACTGCGCAAAGAGCGGTGGCAGACCCTATTGATAATTGGATGCCTGATAAAGCACTTCAAGTTGCAGTAGCTAAGGCCTTAGGCTTGGAGGTTTCAAAAATAACTAAAAGTGATATGTTACAATTAACAGTCCTGCATGGTGATGCAGCTGGTATTGCGAGTTTAGAGGGACTTCAATACGCTTCGAATTTAATAAGGCTAGATTTGCACTTTAATCACGTATCTGATCTCACTCCTTTACAGCATTTATCGAATTTATCAAGTCTAGGTTTGAATGGTAATCAGGTATCTGATCTTACTCCTTTACAGCATTTATCGAATTTATCAGTGCTAAATTTGTACAATAATCACGTATCTGATCTCACTCCTTTACAGCATCTATCGAATTTATCAGTTCTATATTTGGGCGTTAGGCGTTTGGACTCTAATCACGTATCTGATCTCACTCCTTTACAGCATTTATCGAATTTATCAGATCTAGATTTGGACAATAATCAAATCACTGATCTCACTCCTTTAAGGGATTTATCGAATTTAAAACAGCTAAATTTGAATGGTAATCACATATCTGATCTCACTCCTTTACAGAATTTGAATTTATCAACATTATATGCGTCAAGACAAACCATTACACTTCCAACAATTTATGTTTTAAACAAGCAACCCTATTCAGCTTCAGTACAAACAGCAATAAAAAATCTAAATGGAACTACGCCGACTATTTCTCCACAAAATAATGATACATGGACAGGTGTTTATAATTCAGGAAAAGTGGAGTGGTCTAGTGCTAATCAAGTTCCGGAAACAGGAGATTTAGTTCTTACTTGGGAAGCTGACTATGGTAACGTAGGAGGTCGGGATTTCCGTTTCTCAGGGAAGTGTGTCCAACCTTATGTTTTGAGCAAAGCTAGTATAACTGCACATAACTCGACAATATATGTAGGAGATAATTGGCAAGCTAGAGATAATTTTGATTCAGCACTGGATCATGATGGAAATCCTCTAGACTTTTCTAAAATCGCAGTATCGGGAACAGTAGATACTAGTCGCCCCGGTGTATATTCCGTTGTATATAGCTATGACGGTTTAGAAGAAAAGGTAGAAGTGACAGTAGAAGAGAAACCATCTACTTCTGAGCCTTCTAAAGGAGAGGTGACACCAGAAGAGAAACCATCTGCTCCTGAGGCTTCTAAAGGAGAGGTGACACCAGAAGGGAAACCATCTACTCCTGAGCCTTCTAAAGGAGAGGTGCAAAGTAAGAAAGAAAAAGCATCAAAAAAATTACCAGCGACTGGTGAGAAAGATACCAAAATTTTAAGTGCAATTGGTTTAGGAATCTTGGCTATCTTGGGAACTTATATTAGTAGAAAAAAACGAAGTGATAGCTGAAACAATGGCTCGTAATGTTACATGAATTGACTGACAGAAGGGAAATATATTTAGTTTTCCTTTCTGTCATGTTTTATTTTAGTGATTGTCTTAGGAACAATTATTATTTAGAAGTGGGATAATCGGCTTTATGATTTGAAATAAAGTAACGGTTTTTCCGCTTTTTTGATGAAAGGAAATTATGGCAAAGAAATCAAAATTGTCTAAACAGACAAAATCCCTGCTGTCTTTGGTGATTTTGTTAGTTGGTATTAGTACTGGTTGGGTGACGATATCAGATTCGATTAACCCGCTCAATCAAGTCGTTTCGTTAATTACTGGTGCCTCCTCTTCTGAAATAACGTCAAATCAATCGAGTTCTGATTCAGCAACGCCAAAACAAGCTTTAGCAGAGACGGTATTAACAGATAGTGTCAAAGAGCAGTTGGGAGCAAATATAGAATGGAATGGTGCGGGAGCCTATATTATCAATGATAATCAAACTTCCCTAAATGCAAAAGTTTCAAGTCAACCTTACGCCAACAACAAAACGAAAACGGTGCAAGGTCAGACTGTTCCAACGGTTGCTAATGCTTTGCTAAATAAGTCAACTCGTCAATACAAAAGTCGTGAGGAGACTAGAAATGGCTCAACGTCTTGGACACCAGCTGGTTGGCATCAAGTTCAAGACCTTTCAGGGACTTATAGCCATGCGGTAGATCGTGGTCATTTGCTTGGTTATGCTTTGGTCGGTGGTCTAAAAGGATTTGATGCGTCAACAAGCAATCCTGACAATGTGGCAACACAGACCGCCTGGGCAAACGAGGCAAATTCGAAAAGTTCAACTGGTCAAAATTACTATGAATCCCTTGTCCGAAAAGCTCTCGACCAGAATAAACGAGTTCGTTACCGTGTTACCTTGATTTATGACGGTGATAATCTCTTAGCAAGCGGAACGCATTTGGAAGCCAAATCATCTGACGGTAGTCTAGAATTTAACGTCTTTATTCCAAATGTGCAAAGCGGACTGACATTTGATTATTATTCAGGTCAAGTTAGTATGAATTAATTTATTCAATCTTGTCAAATGGCTAAAAATCTAGCCTTAAGAACGTTAAAACCTCAAAAACCACACAGTGATTTTATCATCTTGATTGTTTTCAAGACTGAAATCGTTGTGTGGTTTTATTGTAAAGCTAGTTTTTGCCCAACCTCTTTTAAAATCTAAAAATAAGAAAGTGAAGAGTGGGCGCGATAACGCATTGTATCAATATTTTAGTTTTTTTGATATAATTATCTTGATATGCAAAAGTTGTCTAATGTACGGCATTTTATGGAAAGGAGCCTGCCATGTCGGATTATTTAAGTGTCTCGAGTTTGACTAAATACCTTAAATTAAAATTTGATCGTGATCCTTATTTGGAGCGAGTTTATTTGACAGGTCAGGTCTCAAATTTTCGTCGTCGTCCAACGCATCAATATTTTTCGTTGAAAGATGAAAATGCGGTGATTCAAGCGACGATGTGGGCAGGAATCTTTAAAAAACTTGGTTTTGAGTTGGAAGATGGCATGAAAATCAATGTTGTTGGTCGTGTCCAACTTTATGAACCAAGTGGTTCTTATTCGATTATTATTGAAAAAGCTGAGCCAGATGGAATTGGTGCCTTAGCGATTCAGTTTGAACAATTGAAGAAAAAATTAGCAGAAGCTGGTTATTTTGATGAGCGACATAAGCGTCAATTACCACAATTTGTTAAGAAAATTGGTGTTGTTACCAGTCCAAGCGGAGCGGTCATTCGTGATATTATCACGACCGTTTCACGACGTTTTCCAGGGGTTGAAATCCTCCTTTTTCCAACAAAAGTTCAAGGTGAAGGTGCTAGTCAGGAAGTGGCTGCAAATATTGCCAAAGCCAATGAGCGAGATGACCTTGACCTTTTGATTATCGGTCGTGGGGGAGGTTCGATTGAGGATCTCTGGGCGTTCAATGAGGAAATCGTTGTTCAAGCCATTTTTGAATCACGTTTGCCAGTTATTTCAAGCGTCGGACATGAAACTGATACGACTTTGGCGGATTATGTGGCTGATCGTAGAGCGGCAACACCAACAGCAGCCGCTGAATTAGCAACGCCAGTAACGAAAGCTGATATTATTTCTTGGATTGCGGAGCGCCAAAATAGGGCTTATCAAGCTAGTTTGCGCGTGATTAAACAAAAACAAGAATGTTTGGATAAGCTAGTAAAATCCGTTATTTTTAGACAACCTGAGCGATTATACGACGGATATGTTCAAAAATTGGATCGTTTGACAACTCAGTTGACGAACACTATGCAAACTCAATTTAATCAGGCTAGTCAACGGCAACAACTGCTAAATCAACGTCTTTTGGCTGTTGACTTAGGAAGTGATATTCAACGTTATCAAGAGCGTTTAGAAGCTTTTCAACGCCTTTTAATATCTAACATGACAAGTCAATATGATAGTAAGTTAGCACGATTTGAAAAGGCACAAGATGCTTTGCAGTCTTTGGATACTAGTCGAATTATTGCTAGAGGCTATGCCATGGTACAAAAAAACGAAGAAATTATCTCAAGCGTGACAGATGTAGGGGTAGGCGACCAATTGACTGTTCGACTAAAAGACGGTCAGCTTGAAGTGGAGGTAAAAGATGCCAAATAAAAAAACATTTGAAGAAAATTTACAAGATCTAGAAGCTATTGTTACCAAACTTGAAAATGGTGATGTCGCTTTGGAAGATGCTATCGCAGAATTTCAAAAAGGCATGGTGTTATCAAAAGAGCTTCAAAAAACGTTAGAATCTGCTGAAAAAACACTTGTCAAAGTGATGCAGGCTGACGGAACAGCAACGGAAATGGATGCTTAATGGATAAATTAAACGAAATCAATCAGGCAATTCGACGTTATTATGCACCGTCAGATGTTGTTTCGCCAGAGTTAATTGAAGCGATTCTTTATTCTGTGGAGGCAGGCGGAAAACGTATCCGTCCCTTGATTTTCTTAGAAATTCTGGAAGGTTTTGGGATCGAGTTGACAGAAGGTCATTTTGATGTGGCAGCTGCTCTTGAAATGATTCATACAGGTAGTTTGATTCATGATGATTTGCCAGCAATGGACGATGATGATTATCGTCGTGGGCGTTTAACTAACCACAAAAAATTTGATGAAGCAACGGCGATTTTAGCAGGAGATAGCCTCTTTTTAGACCCATTTGGTTTGGTGGCAAATGCTGCGCTATCAGCTGATACCAAAGTTCGTTTGATTGCAGAATTATCACAAGCTTCAGGCACTTATGGCATGGTTGGTGGACAGATGCTTGATATGAAAGGCGAAGAGCGTAAGCTTAATCTTTCAGAATTGCAAATGATTCATGCAAATAAAACAGGGAAATTGTTGACTTTTCCAGTTGTGGCGGCAGGAATTGTTGCGAATTTAGCAGCTGATGATTTAAAGTCATTGCGCAAAGCTGGTAGCTTGGTTGGGTTAGCTTTCCAAGTTCGTGATGATATTTTAGATGTGACAGCCACATTTGAAGAAATTGGAAAAACACCGAAAAAAGATTTGCTTGCTGATAAGGCGACCTATCCAAGCTTGCTTGGTTTAGAAAAATCATATGACATTTTGAATCAATCAATCGACCAAGCGCTAGCTATTTTCCAAAAACTTTCGGAAACACAAGCGTTTAATGCAGGAAAAATCACTGAAATGATAGAAAGGTTGCGACTAAATGCCTAAGGAAAGAGTTGATGTGCTTGCCTATAAACAAGGGCTTTTTGAAACGCGTGAACAAGCAAAACGTGGTGTTATGGCAGGTTTGGTTGTCAATGTGATTAATGGTGAGCGCTATGACAAACCAGGTGAGAAGATTGACGACGGGACGGAGCTAAAGCTCAAAGGTGAAAAATTAAAATACGTTAGCCGTGGTGGGCTGAAATTGGAAAAAGCTTTACAAGTTTTTGAGATTTCTGTTGACGGTCAAACGACAATCGACATCGGTGCTTCAACAGGTGGTTTTACTGATGTGATGCTTCAAAATGGTGCAAAACTTGTCTATGCGGTTGATGTTGGTACCAATCAATTGGTTTGGAAACTTCGTCAGGATGAACGGGTTCGTAGCATGGAGCAGTATAATTTCCGCTATGCAGAATTGGCGGATTTTACAGAAGGTCAACCGACTTTTGCTAGTATCGACGTTAGCTTTATCTCTTTGAATCTGATTTTGCCAGCGCTTCACAATATTTTAGCTGATAATGGTCAAGTTGTGGCTCTTATCAAACCACAATTCGAAGCAGGACGTGAGCAGATTGGTAAAAATGGAATCGTTCGTGATAAAGCTGTTCATCAAAAAGTTTTGGAAAATGTGATAGATTTTGCTCTAAATTACGGATTTACAGTTAAAGGGCTTGATTTTTCACCGATTCAAGGTGGACATGGTAACATTGAATTTTTGGCTCATTTGGAAAAATCAGCTGACGCTCAAAATTTAGTGACTGCCATGATTCAAGAAATTGTAGAAAAGGCGCATAAGGAATTCAAAGATGAAAAAGAGTGAACGTTTAGAATTAATCAAAAAAATTGTTGCTGAAAATGCTGTTGAGACACAGCATGATTTGCTAAAATTGCTTGAAGCAGAAGGGTTGACATTAACGCAAGCTACTGTTTCACGTGATATGAATGAAATTGGTATCATCAAAGTACCGTCACCTGAAGGTCCTTATATTTATGGGCTTTCAAAAGATAAAACTAAAAAAGTTGGTCAAGTTTCTGTGCCAATTAAAAGCACTGTTCTTGCGATTTCGGAAGAAACAGCAGGACTTGAAAACATGATTAATCTTGATGTGCTTCCAGGAAACAGCCGTTTGATTAAACGCTTCTTGTTGGAAGATTTTAAAGATGTGATTTTCAGCATTATTGCTGACGATGATAGTTTGTTAGTAGTTGCCAAAACAGCTGAAGGAGCAGCAGCAATTCGCCAAGAAGTGCTTAAATGGATGAAAGACCGTAACTAAGGGAGGTCACCCAATGCTTTTAGAAATTTCCATTAAAAATTTTGCCATTATCGAAGAAATCTCGCTCACTTTTGAAAATGGTATGACGGTTTTGACAGGGGAAACTGGAGCGGGGAAATCGATTATTATTGATGCCATGAACCTCATGTTGGGGGCGCGGGCTAGTCTTGACGTTATTCGTCACGGGGCTAACAAGGCTGAAATTGAAGGGCTTTTTTCGGTTGGTGAAAATCCTGCGCTCACACAGGTTTTGGAAGAAAATGGCATTGATGTGACAGAAGAATTGATTATTCGCCGTGACATTCTGCAAAATGGTCGTTCTATCGGTCGTATCAACGGACAAATGGTGAATCTGACAACGTTACGTGCAGTTGGGCAGTATCTCGTTGATATTCATGGGCAGCATGACCAAGAAGAATTGATGAAGCCCAATATGCACATTCGGATGTTGGATGAATTTGGTAATGAACAGTTTACTGATGTCAAAAAACATTATCAAGAGCTTTTTGAAAGCTATCGTCAATTGCGTAAGCGTGTCGTGACCAAGCAAAAAAATGAACAAGACCATAAAGCGCGTATTGAAATGCTAGAATTTCAGATAGCAGAGATTGAAGCGGCAGCCTTGAAAGCTGGTGAGGACCAAGTGCTCAACCAAAAACGTGATAAATTGCTTAATCATAAAAACATTGCAGATACGTTGACCAATGCTTATGTCATGCTTGATGATGAAGAATTTTCAAGTCTGTCTAATATTCGTTCAGCCATGAATGATTTGATGACGCTCGAAGAATTTGATGCTGACTATAAGGAAATGTCAGCCAACGTTTCAGAAGCTTACTATATCTTAGAAGAAGTCACGAAACACCTAGGTGATGTCATTGATGACCTTGATTTTGATGCGGGAAGTTTGCAACAAATCGAGGTGCGCCTAGAGGTGATTTATAGCATTACACGCAAATACGGCGGTAATGTTGATGATGTTTTAGAGTATTATGATAATATCACCAAGGAATACAATCTTTTGACTGGAAATAATGAATCATCTGATGACATGGAAAAAGCCCTTAAGCGCTTGGAAAAAGAATTGATTGTTGCTGCTGAAGAACTCAGTCAAGAACGTCATGCCTTGGCTAAAGATTTGGAAGCTGAAATCAAGCAAGAATTGGCTGATTTATATATGGAAAAAGCTGACTTTCAAGTCCAATTCACCAAAGGAAAATTCAATCGTGATGGTAATGAAGGTGTTGAATTTTACATTTCAACAAACCCTGGCGAAGGCTTCAAACCACTCGTTAAAGTTGCGTCTGGCGGTGAAATTTCTCGCTTGATGTTGGCTATTAAATCGGCATTTTCACGTAAAGAGGACAAGACAAGTATCGTCTTTGACGAAGTGGATACTGGTGTATCTGGTCGCGTTGCGCAAGCTATTGCTCAAAAAATCTATAAAATCGGAAGTAACGGACAAGTCTTGGCAATATCGCATTTGCCACAAGTGATTGCTATTGCTGATTATCAGTTCTTTATCGAAAAACGCAGTGATGAAAATACGACTGTTTCAACGGTTCGCTTGTTGACCGAAGAAGAACGGGTAGAAGAAATCGCTAAAATGCTTGCTGGTAGCAATATTACCGAAATGGCTCGCGAACAAGCTCGCGAACTTTTGAAGAAATAAAATTGAAGCCGCAAGGCTTCTTTTTTGCGCAATTAGACTTTCTCTGATAAAATATCCCCTAAGTTTTAAAAATTTGGTATAATTAATGTTAGAATAAAATTTAGATACAAGTATTGAAAGTATGATAGGATAGAAAATGAGTAAAATTAAAATTGTTACGGATTCCTCTTTAACTATTGAACCTGAATTAGTTGAAAAATATGATATTACTGTTATCCCGTTATCGGTCATGATTGATGGTGTCGTGTATTCAGATAGTGATTTGAAAGAAGAAGGAAAATTCCTTAACATGATGCGAAACAGTAAGGAATTGCCAAAAACAAGTCAGCCGCCAGTAGGTGTTTTTGCAGAAGTTTATGAAAACTTGATGAAAAATGGTGCTGAGCATATTGTTTCCATTCATATCGCACATACACTTTCAGGGACAGTTGAAGCAGCACGTCAAGGGGCTAATCTAGCAGGTGCTGACGTTACTGTTATTGACTCGACCTTTACAGATCAATGTCAAAAATTCCAAGTTGTTCAAGCTGCAAAATTGGCTCAAGAAGGTGGTAGCTTAGAAGAAGTTATTGCTAAAGTTGAAGAAGTTTGTCAAAAGTCTGAACTTTATATTGGTGTGTCAACACTTGAAAACTTGGTAAAAGGTGGACGTATCGGACGTGTGACTGGTCTTATTAGCTCACTCCTTAACATTAAAGTTGTTATGGAAATGGTTGATTGTGAATTAAATCCAATTATTAAAGGACGTGGTCTAAAAACGTTCAATAAGTGGCTAGACAATTTTATTGAATATGCTAAAGGTAAAAAAGTAGCAGAAATCGGTATTTCTTACTGTGGTACGGCTGATATGGCAAATGGATTTAAGGAAAAGTTACAAGTGTTAGGAGCTCCGATTGCTGTTCTTGAAACAGGTTCAATTATCCAAACACATACTGGTGAAAACGCCTTTGCAGTAATGGTACGTTATGAGTAAGAAAAAGAAGATTTTAACTGGGTTTGCTTTCTTTTTAGTAAGCCTTCTTCTGTTTATTGTTATTTTTAGTGTGCTGATTCCAAAATCTGATACAGAGCTAACAAAGGAAGATTTTTTGGCGCAAGAAGCGACACCGTTTAATTATGTGGCGATTGGTGATTCGTTGACGGAAGGGGTCGGTGACACTACTAGCCAAGGTGGTTTTGTTCCCTTACTAGCGCAGAGTTTAACGGATACCTATGATTATCAAGTTACCGATAGTAATTACGGTGTTTCTGGAAATACCAGCAAGCAAATCTTGCAGCGGATGCAAGAAAAGACAGACATTCAAAAATCGCTGGCTAAGGCAGATATGATGACCTTAACCGTTGGTGGAAATGATGTCATGGCGGTTATTCGAAAGAATTTAACGAGTTTATCTGTGTCATCTTTTACCAAACCTGCCAAATTTTATCAGAAACGCTTGCGTCAGATTATTGAATTAGCGCGTGCAGAGAATGAAGATTTGCCGATTTATATTTTGGGTATTTACAATCCGTTTTACCTCAATTTCCCTGATATGACGGAAATGCAAGAAATCGTTGATAATTGGAATGACGCTACTGAAAGTGTCACCGAAGAGTATGATAATGTCTATTTTGTGCCTATCAACGATGAGTTATATAAGGGAATTAATGGTGAAGAAGGAATTGTTTCAACTTCTGGTGACCAGACAACCGTGATTAACGATGCACTTTTTAGTGGTGACCATTTTCACCCAAATAATATTGGTTACCAAATCATGTCAGATGTAACAATGGAGAAAATCAGTGAAACTAAAGAAGAATGGAAAGAAAATTAATTGGTGGAAATGGGGATTTCTCCTCATTTTAGCTATAAATATTGCGTTTGTTGGCGTTGTTGCTAGTCGTTTGATTCAAGTGCGGGAACCAGCGGCTGAGAACGTTAGTTCTAAACAAACGGATAGTGTTAAGGTTGGAACTTTTTCAACAAATCGTGACCAATTAAACGAAACTGTTGCTGCTTATTTGGAAGATTATCAGACAGACCAGATGTCTTATACCGTCTATGCCACATCATCAGCGATTATGTTTGAAGGGACATACACACTTTTAGGCTATGAAGTGCCTCTTTATATTTATTTTCAACCTAGCCGTCTTGATTCTGGGGCAGTTCAGCTAAAAATTACATCATTTTCAGTTGGCACACTTTCCTTGCCTGAATCAGAGGTTTTGAAATACATTAAATCAAGTTATAAATTGCCAAGTTTTGTCGAAGTTTTGCCAGACGAGTCAGCGATCAATATTAATATTCAAAATCTGGAGAACGATGCAGACATTTATTTGGAAGCGACAACTATCGATCTTGTCGGAGACCAATTTAACTTTGATATTTACAAGAAAAGCGACTAAAAAAACGTTTAAAACTTGACTTAAAAAGTATTTTTTGGTATCATAGAATATGTTAGGTTATTAACACTTATAAAATAATTGGAGGATTTGTTAAATGGCTAACAAACAAGATTTAATCGCTAAAGTTGCAGAAGCAACTGAGCTTACTAAAAAAGATTCAGCAGCAGCTGTAGATGCAGTATTCTCAGCAATCGAAAGCTTCCTTTCTGAAGGCGAAAAAGTTCAATTAATCGGTTTTGGGAACTTTGAAGTTCGCGAACGCGCAGCTCGTAAAGGTCGTAACCCACAAACTGGTGAAGAAATTAAAATTGCAGCTTCAAAAGTACCTGCATTCAAAGCTGGTAAAGCACTTAAAGACGCTGTAAAATAATTAAGTAGAAAAGAACTTTGTCGTATCAACGTTTGTTTAGTCCGACAAGGCTCTTTTCTACTATTTGTCAAGTATATCAATGCTTGGAAGATAAATTATTTTTGAGCAAGTGTTCATCAATAGGAAATTT
>CAKPVT010000047.1 GCA_934196125.1 uncultured Streptococcus sp.
AAGGACTTAGTCCTGTGCAATACAGAACTAAATCCTTTCACTAATATTTTTTGTCCAACTTTTTGGGGTCAGTACATGACGCATAGCTCTTTTTTATTTTAAGAGATGTACTTTCTATAGATACTTGAATTAATTTTTGTTGTTTGTTAATATAATAATACACTTCGAAACTTATAATTCTACTGTTTGAAAGTTTTTGTTGGCTCATGAGACAAGAGCTTTCTATTCTATTATTTGTGTAGGTGATGTGATGAATAGAAAAGCTGTCATTAGAAAAAAGAGTTAGATACGAAATTTCTGATGGATGTTAGAAGATAAATACA
Source organism: uncultured Streptococcus sp. (assembly GCA_934196125.1). Taxonomy (GTDB): domain Bacteria; phylum Bacillota; class Bacilli; order Lactobacillales; family Streptococcaceae; genus Streptococcus. The sequence goes on from CAKPVT010000047.1 coordinate 324, forward strand.
ATGTAGTAGTTAACGGACATTATATGTAACAGAAGAAACTAATTTAGTTGTGTCATTATTCAATGTTAGAAATTCTGACCACAAGTTAATAGGCTATTAGTAAAGATTAATGATTAGATTTGTAATTATTTTGGGAGGGAAACAATGGTAAAAAGAGGATGTTTGTATCGAGTTGGACAATTTTTTTTAGTTTTGTTTTTAGTATGGTTTGTTTTAACTTTATTTTTTGTGATCAAAAATCAGTTTAGTACGAATTTCAAAGATCTTAGTAAAGATAATCAAATAGTGTTACAAGAAATGGAGGATTATTATAAGGCATATAAAAAGAAAAAAATTTGGGCAGGATATGATCTTAACAAGTATAGTTTTCTTGCTGTAAATGGTAGAGGTGGAGAAGCTTATTTAATTAATCCCAAAGAATCAGTCGATAGTATTTTTGCAAAAGAAATTAACATGCCAAGTGATTCTGCAGTGAAAGTGTATCGGATTGCGGCAATGTCTCCCTCACTATACAAAACTTATGGATTAGAAAAGTTTAATTTGTTGGATGTTTGTAATAATGAAGTTTTCTACTTACGTTATAATAAGGATAGAAATATTGATGATGGTGCTTATGATTCCTACCATTTTATTACCTTTTTATCCCATGAGGCTTTTCATAATCAAGTGCAAACTTCTTGGGGAAATGAACATTTAGGGGGACGTTTTTCAACAGAATCATTGACTGATAAAGATAAAGAACTTTTAGCAACTCGTTATGACATTTTGCAGACTATCCAAGAAGAAGTATGGAAGGAAACTTCAAACCTTGAGTTATTAAAACAAAATATAAAGAAATATATTGTAGAATCAGAGAAATTGAAAAAATCAAATCCCGCTTATTTTAAAGATGAAACGATGGCAGAAACATTTGAAGGAACAGCAACTTATGTTAGTGCAAAAGCATCAAAGGCAGCAAATTATAAATATAATGTGACATGTTTTAGTGATCCCAAAGGACAAAAGATAGAACATATTCCGTTCAATAAGCTCATGCCTTTGATTCAAAATGGACAGATGGATATTAGTAGTATTCCTTCTAACTGGATTTATTCTTCTGGTGGATTATGGTGTGAGGTGCTTGATAAATTAGGAAATACTAATTGGCAAATCCAGTTGAATAATCAAACAACTGAAAAGCCAGTGACTTTATATGATCTTATTAAAGAAACCATAGATTAAGTGGTTCTGTTGCAAAGTTTTCCAAAAAATCTATTTTAGTGTAAAATTGAGAAAAAAGAAAGTGAGACATCCAAGACTCATAATCCCCTTGGATAGATTTCACTTTCTTTTTGTGCTGTTACAATAATCTTTGCTAGGCGCTCAATGTCAGCACTTGTTCCTCGTAATTCAAAATCACCCAACATCGGAAAACCAAAACGTTTGGCGTACTGTTTGGCTGTCAGGCAATACTGTTCGTTGAAATTACGATTGCCAGAACCAATAATACCAAAACAATGTTTGTAGTTGTCATGAGCAGCAATAAAATCACCCAGCGGATTCGTCAAGATTTCAACATCACCTGAATCAATACCATTACCACCTTCAAGATAGGTTGGTAAAACAGCAACAAAAGGTGTCGTGATTGGAAATGTTTCATGACTGAGTTCCTTGATATTAATGGTTTGTGTATCTAGTGAATAATGGTTCAGTAAGTGTTCGGTTAATCGCTTTACAAAGCTTTGTGTGTTACCGCTTAAACTGATATAAACAATGCTCAACGGAGCTAACCTTTTTTCTTGTGACATAATAAATCCCCTACTATATATGGTATTGCTTATAATAATGTAACACAATATATGGTTATAAACAAGAATTTAGTTCTGCAATTTAGATGATTTAGAAAGCGTTTAAATTTTTTGAAAAATTTAAACTTTTAAAAAGAAAAGACTAGACACTTTAAAAATAATATATAGTTATAGTGTAAAGATAAATTAATGGAAAGAGGAGTGTTTATGAACAAGTTTCAAATATTTTGAGCCTTGATCGTCTTGGTGCAAAGGGATGTTCCTTGGTATGATTGTATCTTTCGTTGCAACAGAAATTTACTGCCGTGTAAGTAAAAAAAGGTTGGTAAATTAAAATGCCAGACAGTGTTCCACCTGCAGTTGCTAAATCATTCGCAGCACTGATCCCAGCTGTTTTAACATTGTCAATCTTTACAGTTCTTAATGCTATTGTAACAGTTGGTTTCAACACAAACCTTCACGATGTTATCTATAATATCATCCAAATGCCTTTAGTAGGTCTAGGAAGCAGTATTTGGGCAACATTGATTGCAATCTTTTTTATCCAATTCCTATGGTTCTTTGGACTTCACGGACAAATCCTTGTTAACTCAGTAATGGATCCAATCTGGAATACATTGATGTACGATAACTTGGATGCTTATAAAGCTGGTGAACACATTCCGCACATTATTTCTAAACCATTCATGGAAACATTTACTGTTGGTTTAGGTGGATCAGGTATGACTTTGGCAGTTGTTAACCTCATGGGATTTGTTATGAAGAAAAAACAATATCGTGATGTTGGTCGTTTGGCATTAGGTGCTGGTATCTTCAACGTTAACGAACTTGTTATCTTCGGTTTGCCAATCGTGTTGAACGCTACAATTCTTATTCTTTGGGTAATTTCACCAATCATCGTTACAGCTCTTAACTATTTCGTAATGGCAATTGGTCTTGTACCTGCTCCAACAGGTGTATCAGTGCCTTGGACTGTACCAGTATTCTTTAGTGGTATGATTGCAACAAACTCACTTGCAGGAGGACTCCTTCAAATCGTTGACTGTCTCATCGTTGGATTTATTTGGTATCCATTCTTGCGTATGCTAGACAAACAACCTGATTCTGCGCTATAATAGAACTATAGTTTTTAAAAAATAGTCTATACAAGTAGAGTAGGAGCAATCTATGTCAAAATATGAAGAGATTGCAAGTATTATTCGAACGAGGATTTCAGACGGCACTTACCCTATTGATTCAATGTTACCGATTCAATCGGACTTAGCAAAAGAATTTGGGGTAAGCCGTATGACAATCAAAAAGGCTATTGAGATGTTAACCATCAAAGGTTTGGTTCTTTCAAAACAAGGAAATGGAACAAAGGTTTTAAATTCTTCGTTTTGGGATAAAGAGGACTCAAAATTCCGTTTGAACAACTACAATGGGTTGAGCTATGATATGAAAGATGACCCTCGGAAATTGACGAGTAAAATCATTGAATTTAATGTCGAATTTCCAGATACTAAAATAGCAGAGCGGCTCCAAGTTGATTCAGCGACACCTGTTTACAAAATTATCCGACTTCGTTGATTAGACGGTAAACCTTATGCTTTGGAGCATACTCATACGTCTTGCGATTTAGCGCCTGGTTTGGATGATGACATCTTATTAACATCTGTTTATGGTCCCGTTTTGCAAGTCGAACGAGTTGTTTACTTGGAAAATGGAAGAGCGATTGAATACTCTCGTAGTAGAGATCGTTTCGATATTAGAGGTTATTCATTATTGGATGTTAAGAACATTTAACTAAGAAACCCAAAAATGCTTTGGGTTTCTTCTTGGTGAACAAGTATATTTTGCTTGAAGGAAAGGAAAATTTTTATGGCAGAACCATTATTTCTAAAGTCACAAATGCATGATAAAATCTGGGGTGGAACTAAACTTCGTGATGAATTTGGTTATGACATTCCAACAGAAACAACTGGTGAATACTGGGCAATTTCAGCTCATCCAAATGGTGTTTCAATCGTAGATAATGGTACTTATAAAGGTGAAGGTCTAGATAAACTTTATCGTGAACACAAAGAACTTTTTGGCAATCCAAAATCTGAAGTCTTTCCATTATTGACAAAAATTCTTGATGCCAATGATTGGCTTAGTGTACAAGTTCACCCAGATGATGTTTACGCTCTTGAACATGAAGGCGAACTTGGTAAAACTGAGTGCTGGTATGTTATTGCTGCGGATGAAGATTCTGAAATTATTTACGGACACAATGCCAAATCAAAAGAAGAGCTTCGTCAATTGATTGAAGCTGGGAAATGGGATGATTTGTTAACAAAAATCCCTGTTAAAGCTGGTGATTTCTTCTACGTACCAAGTGGTACAATGCACGCTATTGGTAAAGGAATCTTAATTTTAGAAACACAACAATCAAGTGATACAACTTACCGTGTTTATGATTTTGACCGCCGTGATGCACAAGGCAATCTTCGTGATTTGCACATTGAGCAATCAATTGATGTTTTAACAATTGGTGAACCTGCTAACAGTACACCTGTAACGGTTGATGTTGACAACTTGAGTTCAAGCCTTTTGGTTTCAAATGAATTCTTTGCTGTTTATAAATGGGTGGTATCAGGTGTCGTTAACCTTACACAAACAGCACCATACTTGTTGGTAAGTGTTCTTTCAGGTCAAGGTAGCTTGAAAGTTGACAACCGTGTTTATAACATCAAAAAAGGTGACCACTTTATCCTTCCTAATGACGTTAAGTCATGGGGATTCGATGGAGAACTAGAAATTATTGCTAGCCATGCAAATGAAAAATAATTATTGTTCATAAATATGAGTGAAACAAAAGGAGTCTGGAGTGATTCCAGAACTCTTTTGTTATATTCTCGCCTAGAAATAAATTCTGGTTTTAACTAACACTGTGTTATTAAGCAGTGGAATGATTTGCCGACGGTTTAAATTGTTTTCGTTTTTAAAATGATGATATTGATAAATTGAATTGAGAGCATAAGTTAGACATGAACCGCTACATTTCAGAAAGTTTTTCAAGTCATTTGCCAAGTAAACAGTAAGGTGAGGTTAACCACCGTTACACCTTGGGTGTTTACAACTTGTACGAAAAAACTAAATCAGGCATTTTCTGATGTTCTTATTGAATCTTGTGCGGGAGGCGGGGCACGTTTTGACCCTGGAATGCTTTATTATTCGCCACAAATCTGGACAAGTGATGATACGGACGCGGTGGAACGTTTGACTATTCAATGGGGGACTTCTATGGTCTATCCGTTATCAACCATGAGCGCCCATGTTTCAGCGGTGCCTAATCATCAAGTCGCACGTGTGACATCACTTGATATGCGAAAAGGCGTTGCCATGTTTGGTGTCTTTGGCTACGAATTAAATCCATTAGCTTTGACAGAAGAGGAAAAAGAAGCTGTCAAAGTGCAGATTAAGGAATACCATGTCTATCAAGAATTGATTCAAAATGGTATTTTCTATCGCTTGGATTTGACGGACAAAAACCATGTCGGCTGTCGGTCAGTCAGCAAGAAATGAGGAATAAGCGACAATTCGCCAAGTTTTATTTGTTCTAAGCTTGGCTATTTCTTATTTGGATAATATTTAGCACATTTTTCCTTCTAAAACGTAGCTTTTTGGCTTATGAATTGGTATTTTAGGCAGTTTAGTGTTAAAATAAATACAATATCAATCTGAAGAGGTCTTTATGGCAAAAACTGTGAATTTAACGGGCGAGGAGGTGGTTGCACTCACAGCCCAATACATGAGCGAATCTGATGTGGCAATTGTTCAAAAGGCATTGGATTACGCAACAAAAGCACATATTTCTCAAGTCAGGCAATCAGGTGAGCCTTACATTATTCACCCTATCCAAGTTGCAGGTGTTTTAGCAGGTTTGCATCTTGATGTGGTGACGGTAGCTTGCGGTTTTTTGCATGATGTTGTTGAAGATACTGAAGTTACTTTAGATGACATTGAATCGGAATTTGGCAAAGATGTTCGTGATATTGTCGATGGTGTTACAAAACTTGGTAAAGTTAAGTACAAATCACATGAAGAACAATTGGCAGAAAATCACCGTAAAATGTTGATGGCGATGTCTAAGGACATTCGTGTTATTTTGGTTAAATTGGCAGACCGTCTCCATAATATGTGCACTTTAAAACATCTGAGTAAAGATAAGCAAGAGCGTATTTCACGAGAAACAATGGAAATCTATGCACCCCTAGCTCATCGTTTGGGGGTTAGCCGTATCAAGTGGGAATTGGAAGATTTGTCCTTCCGTTATCTTAATGAAATTGAGTTCTACAAGATTTCTCACATGATGAATGAAAAGCGTCGTGAACGTGAAGCTTTGGTTGACGAAATTGTTAAGAAAATCAAGGATTACACGCAAAAACAAGGGCTTTATGGTGAAGTTTACGGACGACCAAAACACATTTACTCGATTTATCGCAAAATGCGTGACAAGAAAAAACGCTTTGACCAAATTTATGATTTGATTGCCATTCGTTGTATTATGGAAACGCCGAGCGATGTTTATGCCATGGTCGGTTATATTCATGAATTGTGGCGTCCAATGCCTGGTCGTTTTAAGGATTACATTGCTGCGCCTAAAGCTAATGGTTACCAATCTATTCATACGACAGTTTATGGTCCAAAAGGTCCGATTGAGATTCAAATTCGTACCAAAGAAATGGACCAAGTTGCCGAATACGGGGTTGCTGCTCACTGGGCTTACAAGCAAGGTATCAAAGGGAAAGTTGACAACCAAGAACAAGCTGTCGGCATGAACTGGATTAAGGAATTGGTGGAATTGCAAGATGCTTCAAATGGTGATGCGGTTGATTTCGTTGATTCGGTTAAGCAGGATATTTTCTCAGAACGTATCTACGTCTTTACACCAACAGGTGCTGTGCAAGAATTGCCAAAAGATTCAGGTCCGATTGACTTTGCCTATGCTATCCATACGCAGGTTGGGGAAAAGGCAGTTGGTGCTAAGGTTAACGGACGTATGGTGCCACTGACCGCTAAATTGAAAACAGGTGATGTGGTTGAGATTGTCACTAATCCTAATTCATTTGGTCCAAGTCGTGATTGGATTAAAATTGTCAAAACCAATAAAGCTCGCAATCGCATTCGCCAATTTTTCAAAAATCAAGATAAAGAAACCTCAATTAATAAAGGTCGCGAGCTCTTAGTGGATTATTTCCAAGAGCAAGGCTATGTGGCTAACAAATACCTTGATAAAAAGCATATTGAAGAAATTTTGCCACGCTTTAGCGTTCGTATCGAAGAAGCCTTGTATGCTGCTGTCGGTTTTGGTGAAATTAGCGCTGCTTCTGTCTTTAATCGATTGACGGAAAAAGAACGCCGTGAAGAAGAACGTGCGAAGGCGAAGGCTGAAGCCGAAGAACTGATGAACGGTGGCGAAGTTAAAACTGAAAACAAAGATGTTCTGAAAGTTCGTAGCGAAAATGGCGTTATTATCCAAGGAGCTTCAGGTCTCTTGATGCGTATTGCCAAATGTTGTAACCCAGTCCCAGGAGACCCAATCGAAGGTTATATCACTAAGGGGCGTGGGGTGGCTATTCACCGTGCAGATTGTCATAATATCAAGAGCCAAGAGGGTTACGAACAACGTCTTATTGAAGTTGAATGGGATGATACTAGTGCCAGCAATGATTACTTGGCTGAAATTGACATTTACGGACTTAATCGTTCAGGTTTGCTCAATGATGTGCTTCAAGTGTTATCAAATGCCACTAAGAATATTTCAACTGTCAATGCCCAACCAAGTAAAGATATGAAATTTGCTAATATTCACGTCAGCTTTGCCATTCCAAACTTAACAGCATTGACAACTGTCGTTGATAAAATCAAAATTATTCCAGATGTTTACTCTGTCAAACGAACAAATGGGTAATGAGTGTGTTTTTCAAGCGAGTTGACTCGGTCAGCTCGCTTTTTTAGAAAGGATTGTACATGAAAGTTGTTATTCAGCGTGTCAAGAAAGCCCAAGTCGTGATTGATGAGGAGCTTGTCGGTGATATTAAACAAGGCTTGTTGCTTTTGGTTGGAGTCGGTCCGGATGATGAGCAAGAGGATCTTGATTATGCGGTGCGAAAAATCACGAATATGCGGATTTTTTCAGATGATATGGGAAAAATAAATTTATCTGTTCAAGATGTCAAGGGAAGCATTTTATCGGTGTCACAGTTTACCTTGTTTGCGGATACGAAAAAGGGGAACCGACCAGCCTTTACTGGTGCTGCCAAACCTGACAAAGCTGAGCAATTATACAATGCCTTCAATGAAGCACTAGCGCAATGCGTTCCTGTTGAAACAGGCGTTTTCGGAGCTGATATGCACGTTAGTCTTGTCAATGACGGTCCTGTTACCATTATCTTGGATACTAAGGTACGCTAATCCCTTGATTGAAGTAGAGACTTATTGCATTGAATTAATATAAAACTGGTATTAATTTTGCAACAGTTATTAAAAATGGAGGTAAATCATGTCACTAGATGAATTGTTTCCTGAAGCGACATCAAAAGGAAATATCCAAAATCCAGAAGAATGGCTTATTTTAGAAGAAAATGGAACGCCTTATTATCTTCCTCTAGCCAGTCTTAGTGAGCGTGAAAAAGCATTGTTGACGCTTAAAAAGACGACGATTTCAGCTAGTCGTGTTTCTGAAAATCCTTGGTATCAGTATTTGGTGCAAAAAAAGGGCAGTTTACCCCAAGAGTACAAACGCCTTCAGATGATTTACATTGACCACCAATATCGATTACCAGAAGAATTGGTTGATTTTTTAGCAACTCTTTTGCCAAATATGATTACAGAAGTCAGTCTTTCAGATAATCGGACCATTCTTTTGTTGGACCAATCAGAGCTGATTGAGGTAGAAGAATTGGTAAAAGATGTTTTACCGACTTTGGAAAGTGATTTTGGGATTAAATTGACTGTTTTCTTTGGCAATAGCTGGAGTAAATTGCAAGCAAATGATTTGCAAGCTTATTTCGATGAAGAAACCAAGCTTTTTTCTGATGTGAGTCACTATCGTGGTAATGAACGGGTGGCGACGTTTTCTGAAATGTTGTTGTTAGATTTTGCACGTCATCTTGATATTCCAACGATAAAACACAAAATATTACAATCTATTGATGATAGCAAGGATATTCGAGCTATCATTGTTGCCATGTGGCAGGAGCAGGGAAATCTTGCCAAAACGGCACAAAGTCTTTATATTCATCGAAATTCACTTCAATATAAATTAGAAAAATTTCGATTGTTGTCTGGTTTGAATTTGAAAAATCTTGATAGCCTCGCTTTTTGTTATCTCCTAATCATGATGTCATAATTTTTGGGCACTTTGCACAAAAAATCTTGTCACTCCTGTCTATGGTCCGTAAGCGTTATCTTTGCTATAATAAAATCACATAGATCAAAGGAGTTACAAAATGGTAGAATTAAACCTTAACCACATTTACAAAAAATATCCAAATGCAAGTCATTATGCTGTTGAAGATTTCGATCTTGACATCAAAGATAAAGAATTTATCGTTTTCGTAGGACCTTCAGGTTGTGGTAAATCAACAACACTTCGTATGGTTGCTGGTCTTGAGGACATCACAGAAGGTGAACTTAAAATTGATGGTGAAGTTGTTAATGACAAAGCACCAAAAGACCGTGACATTGCCATGGTTTTCCAAAACTATGCCCTTTACCCACACATGACTGTTTACGATAACATGGCATTTGGGCTAAAACTTAGAAAATATAAAAAAGATGAAATTGACAAACGTGTTCGCGAAGCCGCACAAATTCTTGGCTTGACAGAATTCCTTGAACGCAAACCTGCTGACCTTTCAGGTGGTCAACGTCAACGTGTTGCCATGGGTCGTGCTATCGTGCGTGATGCCAAAGTATTCTTGATGGACGAACCTTTGTCAAACTTGGATGCCAAACTTCGTGTGTCAATGCGTGCTGAAATTGCTAAAATTCACCGTCGTATCGGTTCAACAACAATCTACGTTACTCACGACCAAACAGAAGCCATGACACTTGCTGACCGTATTGTTATCATGAGTTCTACAAAAAATCCTGACGGTTCAGGAACAATTGGTCGTGTCGAACAAATTGGTACACCACAAGAGCTTTATAATCGTCCTGCTAATAAATTTGTTGCAGGATTTATCGGTAGCCCCGCCATGAACTTCTTTGAAGCATTGGTTGAAGGCGATGCTTTGGTCAATGATGCTGGCTTCAAGATAACTTTGCCAGAAGGTCAAAAGAAATTGCTTGAAACAAAAGGGTATAATGGTAAAAGAGTTATCTTTGGTATTCGCCCGGAAGATATTTCAAACAATCCATTGGTTCGCGATACTTATCCTGGTGCAACAATCAAAGCAGAAGTAACTGTGTCAGAATTGCTTGGGGCTGAAACAATGCTTTATGTCAAATCTGGTGATGTTGAACTCGTGTCACGTACAGATGCGCGTGATGCTTATGAACCAGGTGAACAAGTTGAATTGACTTTAAATGTGGCTAAAGGTCATTTCTTCGACCCTGCAACAGAAGCAGCTATTCGCTAATTTTTCCAAGACAAAACTATTCTAGAATACAACACAAAAATCCTTACACTTACTGGTGTAGGGATTTTTTGCTGATTGATAAATTTAAAAAAGAGGCTGGTACAAGTGTACTGACCCCAAAAAGTTGGACAAAAAATATTAGTGAAAGGATTTAGTTCTGTATTGCACAGGACTAAGTCCTT
>CAKPVT010000048.1 GCA_934196125.1 uncultured Streptococcus sp.
TTTACCATAAAGAAAAAGTAGTGAGTACTTTCTCCCGTCGGAGATTTCCTCACTACTAATCTTAGTATGTTTTTTTGCTTTGTTAAAAGTTTTGGGGCATTTTTGGGACATAAGCTCTAAAGAACTTGTTGAAGGTTTTATGGTATAATCAAATTATGAAATCCTTAGCTTATTAGCTATCAGAATCAACAGAGAAAGATCAGAAGAGAGTGTGTTATGGATAAATCCTTATTAATCGTTGTCATTTTTTTAGGTGTTTTTTCAATTTTGAAAGTTATCATGTTTATCGCTTATAGCTTTGTGATGAAACCTAAAATAGATGAAAACAGCAAGATCATTGAACAAGAAAAGGCAGAAGAAGAAACCGAAGAAGCTTAACCAAAAGAAGATGATGACTTCTGGGACAATTGGTGATAAGAAAGTCTTTTTTTGATACTTTCCTTAGGAGGTGGTGCCGTCGGCAGGTTCGACAGTCCAGTCAACTGTGCGGGGGTGGTACAACGAACTATGAATATTGGGATTCTGTACCACTCCCTCAAAACTTCCGGGTGGTTGGTTTTATTGATGTTGCAGCCACTTTCACCACGGCGGTAAGTATCGTTTTGCTGCTCGCTTTGCTTGCAAATAATCCCAAGATTGAACAAAGACAATAATTCTTTATAACTTACTTTATTAAAAAGTAGGTTTTGCCTACATTCTGGTAGTTGTCCGTTGGATGCTTTTTCTACTTGTCTAGAAATAGAAAAGCAAGTAGTGTCCATTGGGCACTTTTTTACTCATTCATAATTAGGATGTTGGGTCAATTTTATGGGAGCTTTTGTCACGAGCGTTCAAAAATTAAAATTCAAGAATATAAGAATAATGTTAAAGAAGAATTTTTCTTCCATAATACAAAACTACGTTGAATGTTAGGTATTGCTGATAAAAAAGTTAAAAGCTAACATGATTTGATAGCTATTTTCTGACTATTAAAAATATAACAAAATTTTTTGGTGAGAATTTATAACATAAAATGCTTGATATTATGGGCTTTTTAGACAATTATGGAGAAATTATGTCAGAAAAAAACTAACTTGATAAAGTCTAAAATTCCTTATGTAATGGAATGCATGAGTAAAAAAATAGAAAAAACATTTTTTTGGACAACCTAAAGCTTTGTTTACATTATTACAAACAGAACTTTGGGAAAGATTCTCGTATTATGGCATGCGTGCCATTTTGATTTATTATTTGTATGCATCTGTTACCGCGCCTAATGCAGGTTTAGGACTTCCTAAAACTCAAGCAATGGCTATCGTTAGTATTTACGGTACACTTGTATATCTTTCAGGAATTATCGGTGGATGGTTTGCAGACCGTATTCTCGGAGCTTCTCAAACAATTTTCATCGGTGGTATTCTTATCACTTTAGGACATATTGTTCAGGCTATTCCGTTCGGTTTAACATCTCTTTTTATTTCTCTTTTTTTAATTATTCTGGGAACAGGGATGTTAAAATCCAATATTTCAAACATGGTTGGTCACTTGTATGCAGCAGATGCCCCACGTCGTGATACAGGATTTTAACATATTTGTCGTTGAAATTAACATTGGTTCATTACTTACTCCTATTGTAGTAGGGACAGTTGGTGAAAGCATCAATTACCACCTAGGTTTCTCGCTTGCTGCAATCGGAATGATTTTTGCTTTGTTTGTTTATTGGTTTGGACGCATGAAACAATTCCCAGAATTGGGAAATAAACCGTCTAACCCATTAAGTCAAGAAGAAAAACGAAGCTTGTTAGTGAAGCTGGGTGTTGCTTTAGTCATTATCCTTATTGCTGGATTCTTCGTTTATCGTTTAAATCCATCAAACTTTGTTAATAATATCATCAATATTCTTTTATGGGCAGGTATTGTCATTCCATTTATTTACTTTGCGACAATGTTTACCTCAAATAAAGGTTCAAGTACTGAACGTAAACAATTGTTGGCATATCTTCCATTGTTCTTATCTTCAATTGTTTTTTGGTTAGTCGAAGAACAAAGTTCAACAGTTATTGCAGTTTGGGGTGAAACACGTTCAAACTTGAATCCAACTATTCTAGGCGTCACTATTCATATTGCCCCTTCTTGGTATCAGTTGCTTAATCCGTTATTTATATTTATCGTGATATTGACACTTGCGTTTGTATGGCTTTGGAACAAATTAGGGGATCGTCAACCATCTGCAGTTTCAAAATTTGGTTTAGGTCTATTGTTAACTGGAATCTCATACCTCATCATGGCTGTGCCAGGTATCCTATACGGTACACATGGCCGCGTGAGCTTCATGTGGTTGGTAGTGATGTTTGCGGTTCAAATGTCTAGTGAATTGTTGATTTCTCCAGTAGGTCTATCTGTTTTAACTCGCCTTGCACCGCTTACTTTCCAATCACAAAAGGTTGCTCTTTGGTTCTTGGCAGATTCAACATCACAAGCAGTAAATGCCTTGATTACACCATCTTTCAATAAAGAAATAGAAGTAGCATTCTTCGGTATTCTAGGTTTAATCTGTATCGGTATTGGTGTGGTATTATTCCTTGTCAAAAAAATAATCTTGAATTTAATGCGTAATGACTAAATAGGAAATAACTTATTATCAAAACTCATATCTTTCTGAGGTGAAAAATAATAGAAAGAAAAAAGCATCTGGGACATTGTCTCAGATGCTTTTTGGTTTTTGTGATATTTAATCAATATATTTTAATTTGCCACGGAAATCTTCAAGGCTTTTGTAGCCTTTTTCTTCCATAATGGCTTTTAGTTCATTCGTAATATGTTCAAAGACTGCTGGACCTTCTTGGTGTAAAATTGTCCCTAGTTGAACCATGCTAGCGCCACATAAGATGTGCTCGAAAGCATCGCGTCCTGTTTTGACACCGCCTGTTCCGATGATTTGGATAGATGGGTTAAGGCGTTGGTAAAAAGCGTGGACATTAGCAAGCGCCGTAGGTTTGACATAGTCGCCACCAATACCGCCAAAGCCATTTTTAGGTTTGATAAGCACGGTTTCGTCTTCGATAATCAAACCATTTCCGATAGAATTGATACAATTCACAAAAGTGAGTGGAAATTGATTAAAAATCGCAGCTGCTCGGTCAAAATGAGCAATGTCGAAGTAAGGTGGTAATTTCACACCAAGTGGTTTAGTGAAATAAGTAAAAATATCTCTTAAAAGTGTCTCTGTTGTTTCAAAATCATAGGCGATTTGAGGTTTACCTGGAACGTTTGGACAAGAGAGGTTTAATTCCACCAATCCTTGGTAGTCAGAATCTTGGACGGCTTTAAGAATGGTATGTGTTTCTTCTTCTGACATGCCAACAAGTGATAAGAAATGATGTTTGCTATTTGGTGTATTTTGGAGCTCTGTAACGTAGCCAAGATAATATTGAAAACCGTTATTTGGTAAGCCCATTGAGTTAATTGAACCAAGGCTAGTGTCTGCATAACGTGGTTCAGGATTACCAGTGCGTGCTGTCAATGTTCCTGTTTTTGTAACGAAAGAACCAGCTGCAGAGGCATCAATTTCTGCCAATTCTTCACGTGTCATGCAATAAACGCCAGCGGCATTCATAAAACAGTTGTCAAAATCGAAAGCACCAATTTTTGTTGCTGTTGAAACCATAAAGTCCTCCAAGAATAGTGTAGTGGCTAGAAAGATATTTTAAAGCCACCTTTATTTTACTATTTAGTTAGAAGGAAAGCAAGTTATTTCCGAACGTTTTTGATTTAAATTCATATCAATGACCAGTTTTACTGTAACTTTTCGGTCTTTTATCAGTTGCAAAGCCTCTTTTGTTTGTTTAAATGGGAATGTTTGGCTAACAAGGGCTTTTACTTTTTGTTCTTGAATAAGGGCAAAGAGTTCTTCGGTCATTGTTGCAAGGTCTTGGGCTTGTTGAGGATTGTGTGATAAATGAGCGCCGCCAAGATTTAAGACGTCAATGCTTAAGGCGCAACTAAATAAGTCACTTGGATTGTCAATGCATGGTGGTGAAAAAACTGTAATCAGACTGCCATTATAAGCTAATCGTTTCAAATCTTCGGTTGATTCGTCTTTACCAATGGTATTGATAATCATGTCAACACCAAGTTCGTCAGTGAGTTCGGCAATTCGCCTACTAACATTTTCGGTCTTGTAATCAATCACAATATCTGCACCGAGCGATTTGACAAAATCAACCTTAGCAGTTGAAGCTGTGGTATAAACCGTCAAGCCAGCCATTTTGGCTAATTGAATGGCAATGCTCCCAACACCGCCACTTCCTGCATGAATGAGAATTGTTTTCTTGTTAGCGAGTCTTGCTTTACGAAATAGTGTCTGATAAGCGGTCAATCCATTACAGAGTAGTGCAGCAGCGTCAGTATGAGAAATGCCACCAGGAATTTTGGCTAATTGGTAAGCAGGGACGCTGGCAAATTCAGCTAGGCAACTTTGTTTGGTTAAATTGCCATGCCCAGCCACACGGTCACCGATTTGAAATTGAGTGACATGCTCACCAAGCTCAACTATTTCTCCGACAACATCCCTACCAATGATATGCGGAAATGTCCAAGTATCAACACCGTTTTCGATAACTTTGAAATCGACAGGATTAAGCCCGACAGCGGTCACTTTGACGAGAACGTCGTCTGCTGAAATCTTAGGTTTTGGAATATCTATTATTGCTAAATCAGAAATCGCTCGCTGTGAGCTGTCTGTAAGTGCAAAAGCTTTCAATACTACCTCAAAAATTGTATATACAACAATTGTAGCACAAATTTCTTATTTTTGAAAAAATCCAGTATTTCCTTGAAAAAAAGCGGTAAAAGTGCTATTTTTTAATTATAAAACAATTGAGCAATTGTTCAATTGTTTTATAAATTGATATTGGAGTAATTTTAGATGATAGAAGATAGGCAAATACAACAGTTGCTTGAGGGAGATCTATTGGAAATTGTTTCAGATTTTTTCAAGGCTTTGGGAAATGGGACACGTTTACAAATTATTTGGTGCCTAAGTCAAGGTGAGTTAAAATCTAGTGAGCTGGCAGTTATTTTGCAAATGACCCCATCAGCTATTTCACACCAATTGACCTTGTTGAAAAATCTGAAAATTGTATCTGTACGACGTGAAGGAAAAAATCAGATTTATGCTTTGGCTGACAAGCATATCAGTCAGGTTTTAGATTCCGTCGTGGAGCATTATGAGGAGGGCTGACAATGTCAGAAAAAAACAAAAAATCCCTTAGACGGATTTCACTAGCGACTTTAGGATTTTTGGTAGTTTTTGGAGTGGTAAAGGCAACACAACTATCTTTAGCAGTACAGGCTGCACTTTACGCCATACCATATCTTATTGCTGGGTATGATGTTTTAAGAAAAGCGGTCCTGAAAATCAGTAAAGGAAAAGTTTTCAGCGAACACTCTTTGATGACGATAGCAACGTTAGGAGCATTTGTATTGAGCTTTGTGACAAATGAATCTGAGTTTGCGGAAGCTGTTTTTGTCATGATATTTTACCAAATTGGTGAATTATTTGAACATATTGCAGAAGGTAGCAGCGAAAAATCAATTGCTGAATTGTTAAATTTACGCCCAGACCTTGTTCACTTAGAAAAAGGCGATGAGGTAGTTGATATTGAACCACAAGAAGTGCAAGAAGGGCAAGTCATTTCTATCCATCCTGGAGAAAAAGTGGCCATAGACGGTATTTTGATTACTGGTGAATCCTCTGTTGATACAGCGGCTTTGACAGGTGAAAGTTTACCACAAACGGTTCAAGTTGGTGACCAAGTGCTTTCAGGAATGATTAACATGACAGGGGTTATTCGTGTTAAAGTTTTGCATTCTGTAAAGGATTCAACGTTAAGCAAGATTCTAGATTTACTGGAAAATTCTGCTGCTAACAAGTCAAAAAGTGAGCATTTCATGACAAAATTTGCGGCTGTTTATACGCCAACTGTGGTGATTGCAGCGGTGATTTTGGCTGTTTTGCCACCTCTCGTTTCTGGTGATTTTGCTGGGAATTTTCCAGAATGGTTTAGCCGTGCATTGACTTTCCTTGTGATTTCGTGTCCGTGTGCGCTTGTGATTTCAATTCCTTTGAGCTTTTTTGGAGGATTGGGAGCTTGTTCAAAAGCAGGTGTATTGGTTAAAGGGTCTAATTATTTGGAAAGTCTAGCTTCGCTTGAGAGCTTGCTTTTTGATAAAACTGGGACATTGACAGAAGGTGTTTTTGAAGTAACGGCGCTTCATCCCAATGATATTACGGATGAGTACTTGTTACATTTAGCCAGTCACATGGAACGTTTTTCAACTCATCCAATTGCCCAATCGCTTCGCGAAGCTTATGAAAAAGAAGCAGATGATTGTTCCATTACAGACGTGACAGAAAAGTCAGGGTATGGCGTCAGCGCTATTATTAATGGACATAGTGTTGCTGTCGGAAATACCAAATTCATGGATAGCCTAGGGGCAAAATGGAAGGCTTGTAGCAAAGTTGGAACAATCGTTCATGTTGCTATTGACGGAGCGTACGCAGGGCACATTGTGATTTCTGATTGCATCAAGTCAGACACCAAGGAAGCCTTGGAACAATTCAAACAAGCTGGCGTTAAACATCTGGTGATGTTGACAGGAGACCGTCGTGAAGTTGCTGAAAAAATCGCTGATGAGCTGGGCATCACAGACTATCAAGCGGAGCTATTGCCAACAGATAAGGTTGATGAACTTGAAAAATATCTTGCTAAAAAATCACCACGTACCACAGTTGGCTTTGTCGGTGACGGTATCAATGATGCACCAGTTTTAGCCAGAGCTGATGTTGGGATTGCCATGGGTGGTCTAGGAAGTGATGTTGCCATTGAAGCCGCAGATGTGGTTGTTATGAACGACCAATTGTCAAAGATTGCCAAAGCGATTAAGATTGCTCGCAAAACAATTCGTATTGCTCATGAAAACATCATATTCTCAATTGGTATCAAAGTTCTAGTTTTATTACTAGCGAGCCTCGGAATGGCGAATATGTGGCTAGCAATTTTTGCAGATGTGGGAGTAACGATTCTCGCAACCTTGAATGCCATGCGTACCATGACGTTGACATAAAAAATAATTTGATTTATAATAGCATCAATCATATAGAAAGCTACCACTTTCCTCGGAAAGAGGGGAATGGTGATAATATCGTTTCGTAGGGATATCCTTTTGGATAAAGAAATGGTGTTGTTGCCGTTTTTTATTTTATCAAGAAAAGGAGAGCAAAATGACGTGGATTTATGATTTTCGCAGGAATATTGGAGGTTGTTTGGGCAACGAGTATGAAATTAAGTAAGAATTTTAGCAGGCTTGGCTACTCAATGGTAACCATTCTTGGAATGGTTTTAAGCTTTGTCTTTTTAGCGCGTGCGTTAAAGGAACTTCCGATGAGTCTTGTTTATCCGATTTGGACAGGGATTGGTGCAATCGGAACAGTAGTTGTTGGAATTGTCTTTCTGAAAGACCAATTATCACCGCTTGCCTATCTTTTTTTGATTTTGGTTGTCATTGGGATTATCGTGTTAAAAATGACCAGCGGACATTGAGTCTTTTAGAGAAAATTAGTAATTTTACTAGCTTTTTTACAGCTTTTTGGGTAGAATAGTAAGGGTAAGCGACTTTATCTGGTCGTAATAATTAATATGGCTAGAATGCTGAGCCAAAAATAGTCTAACTTATCAAGTCGCTGGACTGATAGTCTAATACCTATTTTTCGCTGTGCGTTAATAGCCTTTGTATTACTTTAAAGGAGACTTTATCTAATGGTAAAATTAGTGTTTGCACGCCACGGTCAATCTGAATGGAACAAAGCTAATCTTTTCACTGGTTGGGCTGATGTTGACCTTTCAGAAGAAGGTACAAAACAAGCTATCGAAGCTGGTAAATTGATTAAAGAAGCAGGAATTGAATTTGACCTTGCTTTCACTTCAGTTCTTAAACGCGCTATCAAAACAACTAACCTTGCTCTTGAAGCTGCTGACCAACTTTGGGTCCCAGTTGAAAAATCATGGCGCTTGAACGAACGTCACTACGGTGGTTTGACTGGTCAAAACAAAGCTGAAGCTGCTGAAAAATGGGGTGACGAACAAGTTCACATCTGGCGTCGTTCATACGATGTATTGCCACCAGCTATGGCTAAAGATGACGAATATTCAGCACACACTGACCGTCGTTACGCTAACCTTGACGACACAGTAATTCCAGATGCTGAAAACTTGAAAGTTACTTTGGAACGCGCTCTTCCATTCTGGGAAGATAAAATCGCTCCAGCTCTTAAAGACGGTAAAAACGTCTTTGTAGGTGCACACGGTAACTCAATCCGCGCTCTTGTAAAACACATCAAACAATTGTCAGATGACGAAATTATGGATGTTGAAATCCCTAACTTCCCACCACTTGTATTCGAATTTGACGAAAAATTAAACGTTACAAACGAATACTACCTTGGTAAATAATCTGATAGTAGATTATAAGGGCTAAAACCCTTGATATGAAAGCATTCTAGGCTATCCCCTAGAGTGCTTTTTATATTACTTATAGTAAAACTAAAAAGATTGATGTACAATGTAAGTGAAGTAGAAGTGGTCTAACTCCCCTTGAAACAGACTTTGTGTCTGCGGTAGGAGGTGGGTCACTTCTGCTTTTTTGTTTGACAAATTTTCTTAGTGATAATGAGCATTTTATGTTAACTGCTAAAAAACACTATTCTAAAAGAATAGTGTAAAATTCATTTGCTAAATTTAGCTTAATTTTTACTATATATGATTAGTCCTACCGCTGTGTCTTCTGCTAAAATTTTCTTTCTGGCATATTTAATGCCAAGGAGATAGACATAGTAGAAATCACCGATACACCCTGTTGCATATAGGCTGGCAATTCGGACATAGGCAGGAAAAGATAATAAATTCATACCAAAGAGGATAGTCAGTGTTAGAGACCAAATGATAAAAGGTGCTAAGCTAATGATTATCATTTGCCGTCTGTCATAAGTCACTTTTGGACAGGTAGCATATGCCGCCCCTAATTTCCAATTGATTCCAAATTCGACTTTACTTTTAGGTTTAAAGAGTTTGAAAAAGAAAGCATGGATAAGTTTATGAATGATGACATCAGCAAGTATCGCTAGCATAAAAAGAAATAATTTTTCCAAATGAATAGTGTGGGTAATATTTTCAATGCTATGGAGTTAAATCTTTAAACCAAGTAAGTAAAAAAGATAAAAAATAGGAAAAAGTAGGAAGGGATATGATATTTAGCCAAATGGCTAATTTTTTGTCTTTTGTGATATTAATTTCTCATAAAGTCTTCATTTTATTCTCCCACAGGATGGTTGAGTTGCTTATAACAAGATAAATTTTTATAGCTTTATTATAGCACAGCACAGAAAAAGCTAGTGACACGAACTAAACACTCCTTGTGAGGTTTGAGATGTTTTTCCTTTCACAATTTAATCATTTTTTGAAAATTTATGGTATGATTAACAGTAAGGATTATATTTGGAGGGGGCTTTTATGAAAGCAGCAGAACGTCGTCAAAAAATTATCGATATTTTGAGCCAAACGCAAGTTCCCATTTCAGCCAGTTCTTTAGCTAGCAGACTCGGTGTTAGTCGCCAAATTATTGTTGGTGATGTTGCTCTGTTAAGAGCAGCTAATCATGATGTGATTTCGACACCTAAAGGCTATGTGATGTCACAAGCGCTTTATTCACACCAATTTATCGGGAAAATTGCTTGTCAACATGGTCCTGAAAGAACCAAAGAAGAATTGGACAGCATCGTTGCTAAGGGAGGAATTGTGATTGATGTTGAAGTTGAACATCCTGTTTATGGTATGTTAACAGCGCCGCTCGATATAAGAAGTAACGAAGATATTGCCAATTTTATGGATAAGGTTGAACATTCTAATGCGACACTTTTATCTTCGCTAACACATGGGATTCACACACATACGCTTTCTTGTCATTCAAAAGATGATTTTGAAGATATCAAGGAAATGTTATTAGATAAAGGCTTACTTTTGAAGTCTAACTAAATAGTTACAGGTGTCTTGACACCTGTTCTTTTTTTATTTATAATAGGCAAGACTAATTAGTGGATCTGGGACGGTTGTTCTTGGGAAAATTGGTCTAAATACTGTCAATAGGCTTTTTTTATCGATAACATTTAAGAAGCTGATAGTGCCTTGGTTGGTAAATCAAGGTTTTGATAGATATCATAAAGGAGTTATTATGAGACGAAATCAGACAAAATCTCTTGCTTTTACAGCAATTTTGGTTGCATTTGGGATTCTGATTCCAATGGTTATACCAGTTAAAGTGGTTATTGGACCTGCTTCGTTTACACTAGCAAGTCACGTATCCGTTTTTATGGCAATGTTTATTTCACCGCAAGTTGCGGTTTTAGTTGCTTTAGGAACAAGCTTAGGGTTCTTATTGGCAGGTTTTCCGATTGTCATCGTTTTGCGTGCTGTTTCCCATTTGTTATTTGCTGTTGTGGGAGCTATCTTGGTTCAAAAACGTCCAAGTTTGCTTGAGAAACCTTTATCAACATTTCTTTTAGCTTTGTTCTTGAATTTCTTACATGGCTTGGCAGAATTCATCGTTGTTTTAGTTTTGACTGCAGGGGCACACACTGGTGCAGCTTATGTTTGGTCATTAGTTGGGCTGATTGGCTTTGGTTCTCTTGTCCATGGTTGTATTGACTTTTACATTGCTTACTACCTTTGGAAATTCCTACGAGACAAAGTCGGTGTTAATTTTTCAGTCGCTTCAAAAGAAGATTGAGATGAATGAACTGCACCCCAAAAGTTGGACAGAAAAAATCTAACTTTTGGGGTGTTTTTGTATGAAATTGAGTTACGAAGA
>CAKPVT010000049.1 GCA_934196125.1 uncultured Streptococcus sp.
CACCTAACTGTTGACTAATTTGATTATCAACTGCTTCAAACTCGCTAGCTGTACTATGGATGAGTGAAACAAATGTACTTAAAACAGAAGCAATTTGTGTTCCTGTCGCATCATCCAAATCAATTGCAGAGTGAGCATTATTGTTACCACTTAAGGTTGTTTCATTGTCCTTACCTACCGTACCAATTTCAGAAACACTTGACCCTGAACTTGTAATCTGTGTTGCGTATTGACTTGCTGTTAAATAATCACTTTGTATAGTCATTTCGTTTCCTTTCTAACTTGTAATTTTTAATTTTTGAGATGATTTTCTATCATGCAAATAAATTTCATCATCAGCTAGACGTTGTTCCTTGCTATTGTAGGCTTTATCTAAAAAGTTTTGATCAATTAACCGCATTCCCAAGATAAAATATGGTACCTGTGTGCGGATAGCTTTTGGTACATCTGTTGTTTTGATACCTAAATATTGATAAAGTCCACCAATAATCAAGTGCATTCCTACTTTATGAGCTTCCGTTAATAGGAAAGTCCATTGTTCAAGGTTTTCCTGACTTAAATTAAGATAACTTTCAAGATTTGGTAAAATAATAAACCACTCTTTCCATTGACCGTTTTTCTGACGTTTTTTAACTTCATAAATCAATTGTTCATTCATATCTTCAAAATCGGTCGCATCATTAATATAAGTTTGGACAATACCTGCATAATCTTTATAATTTTGATCACTATCAAGCAACATCACACTAGCATTGAAATCTAAATGAGTTATTAAATTTAATAAATGACGAGTAATGTTATCTAGTGCTTCATTATTGTCAGCTACATACGCCAATTGTCTAAAATGATTTAGTGATATGCTCACGTTTTCCACATGAATCATATCGAGTCCAATTGGGAGTTCGTTGTTGTGGAAAGCTTCTTGGACACTTGGTTTCGCCATAAAGTCCTCAAGGCTTAATTTCTCTGGCACAACTGGGATACGATTTGGGCGTGGTCCTGTCCAAGCTGCTGCCATTTCTTCTGCTTCTTCTTGGAGGGCTTGAAGCATCGCCACAGAATCCTCTCCCCTAGCAGGAAGCGCTGTTTGGAACACTTCCACGTCATCGTATTTCAGAATCCCGCGCCCTGGAATATCTTCCAAGAGGTAGTCATGACGTCCAATAATGGTCTTGGTATCATTGTCATCTGACGTTTTCAAGGCTAAGCGAGTTTTCAGACTTTGTAAAAGCGCTGACTTGAGCACGCCGATTCGCCCAGCCGTTATCGCAACGTTGATGCCTAGGCTAGCACCATCACGAAGGAGGGTTTGTAGCATAGCTTCCAAAGCCTCGCCAGTCTCAGCTTCCTTGATACCGTCATAACTATCTATCATAATCAGAATTTCAGGGAGTTGTTCCCCACTTAACTGACGATAAAGCTTAATGTTAGAGACACCATATTGGCTAAAGCGTTTCTTTCGTGTCGCCATCTCTGTTTTCATGCGCAAGATAAATTTCGTAATTTTTTCGCTATCTTCCATCATGAAACTATCGGCAACATGTGGCAAGGAGCGTAAAGGTAACAGACCATTAGTCCCAAAATCAAAGAGGTAACAATGCAAAAGTTCGGGGGTATTTTGACGCGCCAAATCCATCGTGAGGGTTTGCAGGAAGGTTGACTTCCCATTTCCAGGGGCTGAGAACAGCACCACATTCCCATCAACTTCAAAGTCATGGTAACAAACCTTTTGGGCTTGTTGGCTTGGCAAATCAACCAAACCAATCAACGCTTTTAGGCTACCTGTTGACTGTTGCCACAAGTCTTGGAAAGCACTTGGGCGCAGGTCTTGGCTATAAACCCTCGTTGCCAACGGTGGTAACCATGGGCGAGCGAGTGGTTCGAGGGCCTGTGTTAGATCATGGAGATGATGCACAATGGCATCAAGCTCACTTGGCACTTGGCGAATGTCCTCCACGTCCTCAAGCCCAGACAAATCGTCATTGAGGATATCGTATTGTCCCAAGGCGTTAATCGCGTAAATGGTCTGGTCCTCGATGCCTTGGTCGTCCTTATCAGGTTGGTAGTCCGCTCCAGACCAAGCACTTTGGAAGAGTTCATAGACTTCGTTGTTCCCGACTTGCAAATACGCACGCCCCGTTTGGGTAATCTCTGCCGCATCAGGCGTGTGCAACATTTCATTCGAATCTTGACGGTCAGCCACTTTCAAAGCAATCTTGAAACGAGAGTTGGACCAAATCTGGTCATTGACCACCCCAGCAGGTTTTTGCGTTGCCAAAATCAAATGAATCCCCAGAGAACGCCCTGTCCGCGCCGTTGACACCAAGGCGCTCATAAAGTCTGGCTGTTCTTGTTTCAATTCCGCAAACTCATCTGAAATCAAGAACAAATGCGGTAGTGGCTCAGCAACCTCACCCAGTTTGTATTTCTTCTGGTACTGATTGATATGGTTAACCCCATTTGCCGCAAATATGCGTTCACGACGGTGAATTTCGGCATTGATTGAAGTCAAAGCGCGCATGGCTTGCGCCCCATCCAAGTTGGTAATCGTTCCAAGCAAGTGAGGTAGGTCTTTAAAGAGATTGGCCATTCCCCCACCCTTGTAGTCAATGAGCAAGAAGGCCACATCATATGGGTGGAAATTAACCGCTAAACTCAAAATGTAAGACTGAATCAGCTCTGACTTCCCAGACCCCGTTGTTCCTGCAATCAGCCCATGCGGACCGTGAGCCCGTTCATGCAAGTTGAGCGACACCACATCATCTTGACCACGTAAGCCAAGCGGCACCGCCAAACTCTTATAAGGCGCATGACTGTCCCAACGCTCAGGCACTTTCAGCTCCTCAACACTTTCAGCATGGTACATCTCCATAAAGGTCACACGCTCAGGAATAGAGGACTTAAGGTTTTGCAAGTGATTCAGTGGTGCCAACCGTCTAGCAATCGCTTCCTTATCATAATCGGCTGGAAAATGGTCTAAGGCAAAATCAACTTCTCTTAACTCCCCTTCTTCCATGACCAACTGCCCATGGTTACGGTCTTTGACATTGATAATCGTCTGGATATTTTCCGACAGCGAACTCAACACGTCCTCCACAAAGATAATCGAACAACCAAGAGCGGTCGGATCTTCCGTGAAGAATTCCATGATAACATGGTCTAAAATCAATTTTTCATCGGTCACAATCACCACATAATGCGGACTAAATAAGCTACTCTCAGCACTTTCTTTTGACTCTTGTTGGCTACGACGCAATTTTAAAATTTGCGTTAAGCTATTTAACACCTGATCACGTGTGCGTTGATTATAGACAAAGCCACGCACATTCATGCCCTGCAAAGTGGCATGGGGCAACCAACGCATCCATTCCCATTGTGGTAATTCCTCTTCAGGCATGATGGTAATGAATTGCACATCATGATAAGAATGGAAAAAGGCTAGCTGATTGACCATCAATTGGAGCTGTTCTAAGACCAACGGACGTGGTCCAATATAACCAACAGGCCCATGAGCCAAATTGGCAACGATTGGCATCCCTGAGATTTCGCGTTCACGACGATAAAGCGCATAACCTTCCGCTTCCAAAGGGTCTATCTGTCCACTACGTTCCGTTTGAGAATACTTCAACGCATAGGTCGTTGGAACTTTTCCCAAGCCCAAACGATAGTAAAGAAAATCAAAGTGTAGCGGTGTTTTTTCATAAATCCGATGATTGTAATGAGCAGATAACTCATCCAAGGTCTCAATCGCAGGATAATGATACAACTGCCCCTGCTTTTGATCTTGTGCCAAGTCATTAAGCTCAATCGCCTTATCTGACAAATAGCGATGATAAGACGCTATCCGCTCACGCAAATCAACCTTATACTGTTTCCGATTTTTGATGTAAGTCGTGACTGAAAAGATAACGGTCACTACCGACATCGCCATCGTGACTAAGATATAAATCCCACGTGGCTGAATCAGCGAAATAAGAATGGTTACCGACACCATAACAAGAGGTGGCACAATCATGCGCAAAAGCCCATCTTGCGGTTTGTTAGGCTCTTTAGCTGGCGCATTGATAGCAATCGTGTCTTCCGAACTTCTGTAAATAATGCGAGGAGAACGGTGATAATCTGGATACTCCTCATAAAAAGTATGGTTAGACTCTGTCTTTTCAATCAATTCTTGTGTGACAGTCACTGGTCCTTTAACCCAAACTTCGTCTCCGAAAAACTTGAAAAAGACATTGCCAAAGCTCAACTCATCCCCAAAAGAAAGCTGGATAGTTTCTGTTGTCAATTGAACATTATTCACGTAAAGTGAGCCAGCAAGAAGCGTTAATTGCCAGTTTGTCTCTACTCTTTGAAGCACAGCTTCAACATCTGCATTTTCCAAACAGAAATCACTTCCGCTTTTTTGGCTAATGTAGATTTCTTGTTTATCCAACAAATCAAAAATCTGATAAGTCTC
This sequence comes from uncultured Streptococcus sp., assembly GCA_934196125.1. Classification (GTDB taxonomy): domain Bacteria; phylum Bacillota; class Bacilli; order Lactobacillales; family Streptococcaceae; genus Streptococcus. The sequence goes on from CAKPVT010000049.1 coordinate 4,457, forward strand.
TGCTAAACGATAGAAAGATACATCACCTAACGCAACACCATCACTTAATTCACCAGTCAAACCATTGTATTCATAAGTTATCTTATCTTCTTCTAAACTTAATCGAATTGCAGCTGGTAAGCCTTGAATGTGAAACGTTGCTTTCTCGGTATCAGAAAGTAACTGTGGTTTATCTTCTGATAACGGCAGCTCATATCGCAACCCTTGTTTATAAATCGCTAAATCTTTGCTCATTTCCTTATATTCCCTTGATTATCGCTTGATTCGGATGTGCTCGTAGAACTACTACTTGAGCTATCATCGGATGAACTATCAGTATTGCCCGAAGCATCCGTCAAGGCATTCGTACGATCTTCCCAATATTTATCGTACTCACTCTGTAAGTCGTCTAATTGACTTTCACGATCGCTACCTGATAATGAATCATCATTACGCACATTTTCCATTTCTTGAGCAATCGCATATAAAATCAAATCTGAATCATCTAAACGTTTAGCAATATCCAAAGCATCATCTGCATTACCACGACCAATTTCAATCCAGTATTCCAGATAAAGTTCTTCCGTTTTCAAAGTGACGTTATTCATGATAACTCTTTCTTTATCCTCTGAAAAATCTAAGCTTTTGATATAAGAATAGGCTAATTCATATTTTTGTGTGTATGGCAAATCATCCACATCGACATTCTTTAATTCACTAATAACAGCAGAATAATCAACTTTGATAAAAGCCGTATCTGCATCTAACATCTTTTCTTTAAAAGGATTTCGGATAAATACCAAGTAAATCAATGGAATCAACAAAAGAACCACGAGTGTCGATAGCCAGATAGAAGCATACTTGTAAAGTTTATAACGACTTTTCTTAACAATTGTGAGACTAGCTGACTCCTGCTCGCATTTTTCACGATAGTAAGCCGTTAAACTCTCTCTAACATCTTCAACGCTTGATAATTTACGGATATTATCCAAAAATTCAGGAACTTCAACAACGTCCAATGCTCCCTCATACAAACTAGAAAATGGATGTTCCGTAAAAATAGCAATGATATAACATTTAGCCTGCTTTAAAAATTCTTCACTATCGATACTAGCAGGTACCATAATGTCTGGCATAGCACGATAAGCAATTTTTACGCGCTCATCTTTTGTTATAAAAAGATTCTCAGGGTGCAAGAAAAACGTCACTGGCAGTTGCAAACACTGTTCCAAATCCAAAACATTAAGCGCTAAACGAAGCTGTTCTGACAAGGAACGTGCTTTGATAGTAGCCAGATTAAGTCCATCTTCTTCCAACTCATAGTTAAATTGTACCGTGTCATCATCAAAAGACATGCTTTGTTCTAAAAACATTGGATGATGCAGATTCAGCAAAAGCAAACGATTCATGTCTTGAGTTGCGACATCTGAACGTTTCAAATGAACTTCCCAATTTGTTTCATTCTTCTTGTAAACAAAATCTTGTCCCAAAAATGTTAGCTTTACATCACTCACTAATTTATCTCCTCTACCTCGATCACATCACCTGTTGTCACAGGGTAATGCACCAACCATTTCCCCTCGTCTAATACTAGACCTTTATTCACAACACGCAGTTGATACTTGTGGCGTAAACTGTCATTTCCAAAAATTTTATCAAATTCTCGGATTAATTTGCGAACTTCTATTTTTATAGGGATACGTACGTCCATACTCTGCCCTTTAAAAATCAGAGTAACATTAATATGGTTATCCACTATTCTTCTCCTCTGCTTACTACGTAGGTAGCAAAACTAGCCCCACAAATAAGTAGCAGGCTAGCGACCCCATAAAAGATCGCTAAAAGACCACTAACATTACTTGTTTGGCTAGTTGTATCTACACTCGTATTAACTTTGGTTGTATATTGACCAACTGCTGTTTCCGAAGAAAACAAAGCCTCTACTTGAGAATCATCTGTTGCTATCGTTTCTTGCGTAAAAAGTTGATCTTGTTGCTCTTTAAACTCATTTGCAACATTCTCTTGATTTTTTTCCAAAAGCGCCCGATCGCCATTTGAAAATAGATTTTTAGTCAAGTCTAAAGAACTACTAACATCAGTCGTTTTATTTTCTTCTAGGCGACTACTATCAATTTGTAAACTATTATCTTTCAATTCGTCGTCTGCTGAAACAACCGAAACAGTCAAAGAGAAGCAAGTCAATAAACCAATGATAAAAACGAGATATTTTTTCATAACTAGACCTCAGCTTTAGATGCCTTTTGAAGTAATTTTTGCCAATTCAACGTTACAAAAACATTGACACCAATCAACAGAAGAATGGCTACAATAGCACCAAGAAGCAAAAGTAAGCTTGCTGATTGCCCGTCAAAGTAAGATGACAATGTTTCTTCCAAGATAGACAATACATTGAGTTTCTTAAGGTTTGCTGGTACTCCTGACAAGGTCGCTGTTGTCCCAATCGCATTTGAAAGATAGACAAAGCTGATTATCATAAAGAGGCTCAATCCCATACCAAAGGCTTTAAAATTCTTAATCAAGAGGTACTGTCCTTGCGTCAAAATAAGGCTAAATAGAGCGACAACAAGTACCCATGACGGCATTAATTCACGTTCAACTGATAATCTAGACGCTGAAACACTTCCTAGAATCACACCGATAATGATCGCTAAAAGTGCGATAACAGCAGTATTTAAAATATCTGTTTCTTGAAGTTTATTAATGCTAAATTTATCTTTTACTTTTTGAATGACATTATAGGTTGCAAAAATGTAAGCTGTAAAGAGAGTTGCAATTTCTAATAGGAGAATCCAAGTAAATGGACGATAGACATTCACAGTCGCTTTAACAGAAGATGATGATTCTGTTACTGGATTTGATAAGAAATCAAGCAAAGCTTCGTTTGCAACTCCGTTGCTATAAGCATTGTTCAATACTTTAACAAATGAACCGACAAAGTCACCACTTTCTTCTAATTCCTTGTTAAACTGTGCCATCAAATCTTGAGCATCTGTGGCTAACTTACTACTATCACTTCGGACGCTTTCCACATCACTATTAAATGAAGAGAAAAGGGTGTTCACTTGACTAGCTTCATCAGCATTAGATTCTGATGTTGATTTCAATTCAGATGTTGATGATAGCAAATCAGATAGCGTTGAGCTCAATGTACCCAAGGTTGAATCTGAATCACTTAAAGCAGAAGAGACTGATGTTTCTTGAGTTTTCAAATCTGAAATTTGTTCTTGTAATGATTGAACAGCATTAATTTCTGAAGTCAAACTGCTAGTTATAGCCTCGTTTGAACTTTGAAGACTTACTAACTGACCAGCGATTGTTTTACGCTTTTCTTCCAATTTTTCAATCTGTTGTTGGATTGATTCTGTTGTAGATGTGCTATTTTCAGTATAACTTGTTAGATTGTGCATAAGAGCTGTCTTTACAATATCAGTTATTAATTCTTTCACAGATTGGTTAAGAAAAGCATCTGTTTTTTCATAGTATTGTTTTAGTAGCGTTTGAGCATTTTTATAAACATCTTTTACTTCTTGAACCTTAGCTGTGTAAGCTGATTCCGCTGTACGATAATCCTGCGCTTTAGTCTGATAGTCTGTTATATCAGACATTGTATCCGCAGATGTCACGGTCACACCATTAATTGTTACAGAAATGCTATCGCTAACCGAACTGTCATCCGTCGTGTCTGCGGTATCTGTATCGTAATGGTAAGTAAATTTAAAGCTATTATCTGAAGATGATGAATCAGCCAAAGTCACTTCAACATTTTCAGTATCGCTACCGCTATAAGTCTTTCCATTATAAGACCAAGAATCCAAGACAAAACCTGCACGACTTGGTAAAGTCAATGATACTTTTGCCTTAACTGTTGTTGCTGAATTTGTAGCATCCGTCACTGAATTCGTATAAGCCTGTTCTTCAGTTTCAAAATCATTCTTAGCGGTTTCTAGCGCTGTTTTAGCAGCTGCCAATTCACTTGAAAGTGCAGACGGTGTGTATGAAACTTCTGAACTAAATTTATCCGCTAAATTCGTGCTAAAGTCTGAAAGACTATCTGCGGCACTCGCATCCAAGTAAGTCATGTTATCAGCAAGACTTTTGACACCACTTTGGTCGATTGCTGGTAATTGATTAAGAGCTACTGATGTTGTTGATTGCAAACTACTGCGGTAAGAATCCGCTGTCGTAGCAAGGTAAGATTTACCATCACTTTTCCTTTTCTGATTTAATAAATCTGCTACTGTTAAATCATCAGAACCGGCTTTATAGTATTTTGCAACTTCTTCTTTTGCAAATTTTTCTATATTAACTTTTTGTTCTTGCAAAACTTGGAGTTGTTCTGCAAATTGTTTTTCTAAAGTATCAATTTGTTTTTCTAAAGAATCAACTTGATTTTGAACGTCATCATTTCCATTAGTGCTAAACGAAGAAACGTTAGAAACCGTTGTTTCTAATTGGCTTTGTGTATCTTGTAGTAACTCTGTCATTGTTGCCAAATCAGTTGACAAAGCGCCAGGGGCAACAGCCATCAAAGCACTCGCAAAATCTGCGTAGCTAATACTATCATTAGCGCGTTTTTCAACCAAACTCATCAAATCAGTACTGAATGATTGTTGTGATGAATCCAACGTATTGTAAAGAGATGAAAAGGTTGATAATGATTGAATCAAAGCTTCATTTGCGGTTAAATTACTGTTTGCAGTCGTTAATAAAGTAGGGAAATTATTTTCAAAATCAACTGCTGAACCAAGTAAATTCGTGCGATAAGAATAAATATTACCTGTTTGTTGATTAGCGACAACTTGTACATTTTGTTGGGCTGTATAAAGATTGCTCAAAATACTAGCCATATACATATCAACCAATTGATTATTCAAATCGGAAACAATATCCTTACCAACTTTAGTGGCTTCTGTTTCGATTTGTTGATTACCATCGGCTTTTACTTCATAACTAATGGTTGCTTGTTCAGCACTCAAGCTGTTTAAGTCAAGGATTTTAGCTGAAAAATCACTTGGAATAATGACGATTAACTGATAATTTCCACTATCTGCTGTACCACGAGTAACAACAGACCAGTTTTGACTATCATCTTTTTCTAATTTCTTAATATAGCTATTCCCAAGGCTATGTGTATTATTACCAGAAACGATGGCTTTATCTTCATTAACGATAGCAACGTTAAGACGCGTTGCAGTTCCAGATGCCGATGTCGCTGTCGTCTCATTATTATCCTGAATAGCAATATTCAACCCCGCTACAGCCACTAGCAATAGAACAACTGCGCCAATACTGATAATATATTTTATTAACTTTTTCATATTTCTGATATTTAAAACCCAAAATAGCAGAGCAGGTAAGCAACCTGCCCTGCTATTACACTAATTCACCTTATTAATTAAAACCAATTTGTGATGCAATTTGTGCATCTGTTTCTTCTAGCGTATTCGCTACTTGATTCAACTGTTGGTTAATTTCATCCAATAAATCAGCAAACTGACTTACTTTTGGTGATAGTTCATTAAACTGTTGTTCAAAGCTGTCAAATGCGTTCCCATCCCAATTGGCATCAATCTCAGCTTGTGTATTTGTCAAGCGAGTCAAAACATCACGTACTGAAGTTGCTCCCTCAGTGTAACTTTGTGCCTGTGTACGTAGTTCATCAGGTGTTAATTTAATCTGTGACATAAAATAAAACTCCTTATTATTTATGATTAATTTTTCCATTATTCTATCAGATTTAGAATTTTTTAGCAAGTCATTTCAGAAAAAATATGAATGAAATAATTGTATCAATTACCGAACTCTTACTTCACTTTTAGTTATTTTTGAAACCTCCAAGCCTAAGGCCTCAGCTACTGCATTTTGAAGTGTTTTATCAGGCATCCAATCATCAATGGACTCTGCCCCCCCGAAAAGTCAACTATATCAATATCTTTTGTCATAAACAACAGCCTTTTTTATATGTGGTCGATAAAGAGAGCAGCGTCTTCAATGATGCCATTCTCAATTCATGAGAATAGCGTCAGCAA
>CAKPVT010000050.1 GCA_934196125.1 uncultured Streptococcus sp.
TTCGTAACTCAATTTCATACAAAAACACCCCAAAAGTTAGATTTTTTCTGTCCAACTTTTGGGGTGCAGTTCAATTTGCTGCTCTTTTTCTTTTTGGTGAAGAAGTGTCATATTCATCGGAACTTTTTATTAGAAAATCCGAGATTGCAAATCATCATTATACGTTTTGAATGCTGACTAATGCGATTTAAACGTTAGCTTTACTACTTTCAAAACGTTGGTAATCAAAATTTTACCACATACCAAATTAAAAAATGTATTGACAGAGCGTCAAATCTACGATAGAATATTTTTTGTTGTTTTGGGGTATAGCCAAGTGGTAAGGCAAGGGACTTTGACTCCCTCATGCGTTGGTTCGAATCCAGCTACCCCAGTAAACCTCATTGGTTTTATACATTGATTTTGGTCCGTTGGTCAAGGGGTTAAGACACCGCCTTTTCACGGCGGTAACACGGGTTCGAATCCCGTACGGACTATCTTGACCAGTTGCAGAGCGCAGCTGGTTTTTTCATTGCTATCATGATACAATGGTAAAGACTAAGTTAAGTGGAGTAAACATGAATTATTTTAATGTTGGAAAAATTGTTAACACACAAGGTCTCCAAGGTGAGATGCGCGTGTTGTCAGTGACGGATTTTACAGAAGAACGCTTTAAAAAGGGTTCAAAATTAGCGATTTTTGATGATAAAGACCGTTTTATTATTGAAGTTGAGATTGCTAGTCACCGTAAACAAAAGAATTTTGATATTGTTAAATTTAAAGGTATGTATCATATTAATGAGATCGAAAAATACAAAGGTTGTACTTTAAAAGTTGCTGAGGAGAATTTATCTGACCTTGATGATGGTGAATTTTATTATCATGAAATCATTGGACTTGATGTTTATGAAAATGATGTTTTGATTGGTCAAGTTAAGGAGATTTTGCAACCTGGTGCTAATGATGTCTGGGTGGTGAAACGTAAAGGGAAACGTGATTTGTTGCTTCCATACATTCCACCAGTTGTGCTTAACGTGGATGTTGCTGGCAATCGTATTGATGTTGACGTTTTGGAAGGACTTGACGATGAAGATTGATATTCTAACGCTCTTTCCAGAAATGTTTTCACCGCTTGAGCATTCGATTGTTGGTAAAGCTACTGAAAAAGGTCTGTTGGAAATCAACTATCATAATTTCCGTGAGAATGCAGAGAAAGCTCGTCATGTTGATGATGAACCATATGGTGGCGGTCAAGGAATGCTTTTGCGAGCACAGCCGATTTTTGATACCATTGATAAGATTGACGCTAAAAAGCCACGTGTAATTCTCTTGGACCCAGCAGGGCGTAAATTCGATCAAAGTTACGCTGAAGAATTAGCACAAGAAGATGAACTAATTTTCATTTGTGGGCATTATGAGGGCTATGATGAACGCATTAAAACCTTGGTTACCGATGAGATTTCTTTGGGCGATTTTGTTTTGACTGGTGGAGAATTGGCTGCGATGACGATTGTTGATGCAACGGTTCGTTTGATTCCTAATGTCCTAGGAAAAGAAGCTAGTCATCAAGATGATTCTTTTTCATCAGGGCTTTTGGAATTTCCACAATATACTCGCCCACATGATTTTCGTGGCATGAAAGTTCCAGATGTGTTAATGAGTGGGCATCATGAGAATATCCGAAAATGGCGTATTGAGCAAAGTTTGCGTAAGACGTTAGAACGTCGTCCAGATTTATTGGAAAATTATGTTTTTAGTAAGGAAGAAGAAGCTATTTTTCGAAAGATTCTCGCAGAGAAAGACGCGAAAGCTAAAAATATGTGATATAATAGGAGGCATGCGGACTGTATGTCTCTTTATTTTTGAGGAGATTTCATGCGGACAGAAGAGGTGATTGTTCTTTCTTACCAAGAAAGTTGGAAAGATGATTTTGAAAAAATTGCGCAAGAGTTGCGTGCTGTTCTTGGTGAGTTAGCTATTAGAATTGTGCATGTTGGAAGCACAGCCGTTGAAGGCTTAGTAGCAAAACCAATCATTGATATTGATGTTGTGATTGCTCAAGAGACGGATTTATCTATGGTTGTTGAAAAATTAGCAAGTATTGGGTATGTTCATGAGGGAAATCTAGGGATTGAAGGCAGGGAAGCTTTTGCTTATTCTGGTAAAGAGCATTTGCAATGTCATCGTCTTTATGTTTGTCCTGAAAATTCACTTGAGTTGAAACGGCACCTTGCTTTTCGTGATTATTTGCGCAGTCATCCTGATGCAGTTGCGATTTATGGAGCAACGAAAATGAAAGCAGCACAGCTATTTCCCAAAAATATCGAAAGTTACGTGGCTTATAAAACATCAGTCATCGAAGAAATTTATAAGGAGTTGGAAAAATAAATGTCAGAAAATCGTGAAACGTATGATATTACCGTTATTGGTGGTGGTCCTGCAGGGCTTTTTGCTGCTTTTTATGCAGGTATGCGTGGTGTTTCAGTGAAAATTATTGAAAGTTTGTCAGAACTTGGTGGGCAACCAGCTATCCTTTATCCTGAAAAAGCTATTTATGATGTGGCGGGTTTCCCTGAAATAACAGCAGCAGAATTAACTGAAAATCTTATCAAACAATTAGAACGCTTTGAAGACCAAACAACGATTTGCCTTAAAGAAGAAGTTAAGACTTTTGAGAAAGAGGGCGATGTTTTCACTATTGAGACCAATAAAGGTCAACATTTTTCACGTGCGATTGTTATTGCCTGTGGTAATGGTGCATTTGCTCCCCGTACGCTTGGTTTAGAAGGGGAAGAAGAATACGCTGACAACAACCTTTTCTACAATGTTCATAAATTAGAGCAATTTGCTGGCAAAGACGTTGTTATCTGTGGTGGTGGTGATTCTGCCGTTGACTGGGCAAATCATTTGGATGGCTTGGCTAAAAGCGTGACAATCGTTCACCGTCGTGATGCTTTCCGTGCTCACGGACATAGCGTTGAAGTGCTTAAACAATCAAATGTGAAAATCATGACACCGTACGTACCAGTTGCTTTGGACGGTGATGGTCAATTCGCTAACAGTTTAACGATTCAAAAGATTAAATCAGATGAAACTGTTGAATTGCCATTAGATGCTTTGATTGTTAGCTTTGGTTTTTCAACATCAAATAAAAACATTAAAAATTGGAACGTTGATTACAAACGATCAAGCATTACGGTTTCGCCATTGTTTGAGACAAGTCAAGAAGGTGTTTACGCGATTGGTGATGCCACTGACTATGAAGGTAAAGTTGCTTTGATTGCCTCTGGTTTTGGTGAAGCTCCAACTGCGATTAATCAAGCGATTAAATACATTTACCCTGACCGTGATAACCGTGTGGTGCACTCAACATCATTGATTAAAGACAAGGAAAAATAAAACGAAACTCTCTTCGAAAGTGATTGTGGTGCCCCAAAAAGTTAGACAAATAATTATTGGAAGGATTTAGTTCTGTATTGCACAGAGGACTAAGTCCTTTTGTTTTAGTTGAAATTGGGTTACAGTCACTATTTTTCTGATTTTGCAGGAATTCTAACTAATTAGTGAAAAATGATAGAATTTGATAGAAAATGCTTGACAATGATAGGAAAAATAGTATAATTTTATATGTAAACGATTTCAGTGGAGGTGATGAACATTCTTAAGTCTAAACGAAAACAATTAATCATGGAAAAATTGTCTCATGATAAATTTGTTAATCTTGAGGACTTAGTTAGCATGCTAGATACCTCGGAGTCCACTGTTCGTCGCGATTTGGACGAATTGGAGAGTGAGCGTAAGCTCCACCGAGTCCATGGTGGCGCAGAACTCCCTCACTCACTTCAAGAGGAATTTACCAATCAACAAAAATCTATCAAAAACATTCAAGAAAAAATGTTAGTCGCTCAGAAAACAGCTGATTTGATTGCTGACAATGAAGTTATTTTCATTGATGCAGGAACGACAAATGAGTTGCTACTAAATTATCTCTCCCAAGATAATTTAACGGTAGTTACCAATTCCATTCACCATGCTGCCAAATTGGTTGATAAAAACATTCAAACGATTATTATTGGTGGGCATGTCAAAAAAGCAACTGACGCTAGTATTGGAACGGTTGCGTATGAGCAAATTAAACAATTAAATTTTGACAAAGCATTTTTAGGCATTAACGGTGTCGATGAGCAATTCTTAACAACACCTGATGTTGAAGAAGCGGTCATCAAGAAAACGGTTATTGAAAATGCCAGAAAAACATTTATTGTTACAGATTCATCAAAGATTGGTCACATTTCTTTTGCCAAGGTCGATAAGGTTGAAAATGTTACTATCATTACTAATCAATCTAGCGGAGCACTGATGAAAAAAATAAAAGAAAAAACGAGGGTAATTGAAATATGATTTACACAGTCACTCTTAATCCATCTATTGACTTTATTGTTCGCTTGGATAGTTTAGCACTTGGAAGTGTTAACCGTATGACTAGCGATGATAAATTCGCTGGTGGTAAAGGGATTAATGTTAGCCGTATCTTGAAACGTCTTGATATTGAAAATACAGCCACAGGATTTATCGGTGGATTTACAGGGCGTTTTGTGAAAGATGGCTTGGTAGATGAAGGCATTGCAACAAAATTTGTTGAAGTTTCTGAGGACACACGTATTAATGTCAAAGTTAAAGCGGGTGAAGAAACAGAAATCAACGGTGCAGGTCCACACATCTCAACAGAAAAACTTGAAGAATTAGAAGCTATTCTTGCTAGTCTTTCAAGTGAAGATACTGTTGTTTTTGCAGGTTCAGCTCCAAGTAGCCTCGGAAACCAAGTTTATAACACATTGATTCCGATTGCTAAAAAAGCAGGTGCAGAAGTTGTTTGTGATTTTGAAGGACAAACACTTTTAGATGCCTTAAACTATCAACCACTTTTGGTGAAACCAAATAATCATGAATTAGCTGATATTTTTGGTGTTGAATTAAACGGTCTTGCTGATATTGAAAAATACGCCCGTGAAATTCTCGCTAAAGGTGCTAAAAACGTTATTATTTCAATGGCTGGAGATGGTGCATTGTTGGTAACACCAGAAGCAGCATACTTTGCAAAACCAATTAAAGACACTGTCAAAAATTCTGTGGGTGCGGGCGATTCTATGGTTGCAGGATTTACAGGTGAATATGTCAAATCTGGCGACCCAATCGAAGCTCTTAAATGGGGTGTCGCATGTGGAACAGCAACTACATTCTCAGATGACTTGGCAACTGCTGAATTCATAAAAGAAACTTATCAAAAAGTAGAGGTAGAAAAACTATGAAAATTCAAGACTTGCTCAGAAAAGATGTCATGATTCTTGATTTGAAAGCAACTTCAAAAGAAGCAGCGATCGATGAAATGATCACAAGCCTTGTTGAACACGGTGTGGTAACTGATTTTGATGCTTTTAAACAAGGTATCATGAACCGTGAAGCACAAACATCTACTGGTTTAGGTGATGGTATTGCCATGCCTCACAGTAAAAATGCAGCTGTTAAAGAAGCGACTGTTTTGTTTGCTAAATCTGCTGCAGGTGTTGATTATGAAGCATTGGACGGTCAACCAACTTACCTATTCTTCATGATTGCAGCACCAGATGGCGCAAACGACACTCACTTGGTTGCTCTTGCTGAATTATCAAAATATCTTTTGAAAGATGGCTTTGCTGGTCAATTACGTCAAGTGATGTCAGCTGATGAAGTAATTGCAACATTTAACGCTGCAGAAGAAGATAACAAAGCAAAAGAAGAATCGAAAGCTGCTCCAGTTTCAGATGATAAACCACTTATCGTAGCTGTTACAGCTTGTACAACTGGTATTGCACATACTTATATGGCAGAAGAAGCCCTCATCAAACAAGGTGACGAAATGGGTGTCACAGTCCGTGTTGAAACAAATGGTGCTTCAGGTGTCGGTAATCGTTTGACTGCTGATGAAATTGCGCGTGCAAAAGGTGTCATTATTGCAGCTGATAAAGCCGTTGAAATGGCACGTTTTGATGGAAAGCCATTAGTATCACGTCCAGTTGCTGACGGTATTAAAAAATCTGAAGAATTAATCAATATCATCCTTGACGGAAAAGCAGAAACTTATACAGCTTCAGCTGATAAAGCTTCATCTTCAAGTGATGCTAGTGAAAAATTAAACCTTGGTGCTGCATTCTACAAACACTTGATGAGCGGTGTTTCTCAGATGTTGCCATTCGTTATTGGTGGTGGTATTTTAATTGCCATTTCATTCTTGATTGACCAATTTATGGGTGTGCCAAATGACCAATTGAGTCACCTTGGTAATTACCATGAAATTGCAGCTGTCTTTAACCAACTTGGTAACGCTGCCTTTGGTTTCATGATTCCAGTATTTGCAGCTTACATTGCTTATTCAATTGCTGAAAAACCTGGTTTGGTAGCTGGTTTCACAGCTGGTGCTATGGCAACTTCAGGTATTGCCTTCGGTCGCATTTCATTCTATAGTTTGGATAGCGCAGTAAACCTTGCTGACAATCAAATTGCCTCAGGTTTCCTTGGAGCTCTTGTTGGTGGTTTCTTAGCTGGTGGTGTTATTCTTGTTCTTAAGAAAGCTCTTGCCTTCTTACCAAAATCACTTGAAGGTATCAAATCAATCCTCCTTTACCCACTTCTTGGTGTGTTGGTAACAGGATTTTTGATGCTCTTCATCAACATTCCTATGGCAGCTATTAACAGTGCACTTTATGATTTCCTTGATAGTTTGTCTGGTAGCTCTGCTATTATCCTTGGACTTATCCTTGGTGGTATGATGGCAATCGATATGGGTGGACCTTTCAATAAAGCTGCTTATGTCTTTGGTACAAGTAGTCTTACTGCGGCAGCTCTTTCAAATGGTGGTTCAGTTGTTATGGCGGCTGTTATGGCCGGTGGTATGGTTCCTCCTCTTGCTGTCTTTGTTGCAACACGTTTGTTCAAAGATAAATTTACAGCTGAAGAACGTGACGCTGGTTTGACAAATATTGTTATGGGACTATCGTTCATCACAGAAGGTGCAATTCCATTTGGTGCTGCTGACCCTGCTCGTGCTATTCCAAGCTTTATGGTTGGTTCAGCTGTAACAGGTGCTTTAGTAGGTGCATTTGGCATTAAATTGATGGCTCCTCATGGTGGTATCTTCGTCTTTGCATTGACAAGTAACTGGATTCTTTACCTTGTTGCTATTGTTATCGGTGCTATTATTTCAGGATTACTATTTGGTGCCCTTAGAAAAGCTAAATAATAAATTTTATTAATCTAACATTGAACTCCTTTGGGAGTTCTTTTTATTATAGTTAAAAACTATAATAAATTCTAAATGTATAGCTAAAAACTATACCAGGCCATGAAAAGTAGAATGGTGAAAGGTATTAAAAAATCTTGTTATCCTTTACAATCTTAATTATAAAAAAATCAGTAGGTATGGTTTAAAACTAATGCTGGTATAGGAGGTAACTATGGTAAAGGTTTCGAATTTGGGTTATCCGCGTTTAGGTGAAAATCGCGAGTGGCAGAAGTTGCAGAAAAATACGGTGTTACTCGTGTCCAAGTTGCTCTTGCTTGGCTATGGCAAAAAGGGATTGACTCACTGATTATTGGAGTGACAAAAGAAAAATACTTAGATGATTTCATGGGTGCTTTTGACGTGACTTTGACAGATGACGATATGGCTTATTTGGACGAAAAATATTTACCACATAAAATCGTTGGTGCGTTGTAGGGTGACTTTTAATCTTTGCTTTCGGTTCAAAGCGAAAGGAGAAAGTGATGCCCAGATTGAAATAGATAATTTGCTGAAAAATCCTGTCAAGGGGCGTATTTTATCAAGCGAAACGTCAATTAATAGCTGGTTGGCAGATAACGGTCTGATTAGTAAGTTTATTATTATTAAAAAAGTATTTGACTTGGAGTGCACTCTAAGGTGTATAATAACATTACTTGCAAAAATTAGTGAGTTTTTAGCTGATTTTTGAAGATATTAATCAATTTGAGAACAGAATATTATGAAACTTTTCAATTGATTCTTAGATGAAAGAAGGAGAATTTATGGTACTTGAAACAATTTCATCACCACAAGATTTAAAACAATTATCACGTGAAGATTTGCACCGTGTTGTTGATGAAGCAAGACAAGCGCTTCTTGAAAAAACAAGCCAACATGGTGGACACAACGGGCCAAACTTTGGTATGGTTGAAATGACAGTTGCTATGCACTATGTCTTTAATTCACCAGTAGATAAATTCATTTTTGATGTGTCACACCAATCATACGTTCATAAAATGTTGACTGGGCGTGCGCAAGCTTTTCTTGACCCAGCGCATTATGATGACGTATCAGGTTACACAAATCCTAAAGAAAGCGAACACGACCTCTTCACAGTAGGTCACACGTCAACATCATTGTCACTTGCTTCTGGTGTGGCTAAAGCGCGTGATTTGAAAGATGAAGCTTATAATGTTGTAGCAGTCATTGGTGATGGTTCCCTTTCAGGTGGTATGGCGTATGAAGGGCTAAACCAAATCGCAACAGAAGGGACAAATACGATTGTCATTATTAACGATAACGACCAATCAATCGCTGTTAACCCAACTGGCGGTATTTACACAGCGCTTCGTGACTTACGTGAAAGCAACGGTCAAGCTGATAATAATCTTTTTAAAGCTCTCGGTTTTGATTATCATTACCTTGATGCAGGAAATGACATCGACCAATTAATTGCTTTATTTGAAGAAGCCAAAGACGCTAGTCACCCAGTTTTGCTACATATTCATACGCAAAAAGGGCATGGTGTGTCATTCATGAAAGAAAATCGTGAAGCTTTCCATGCGGGGGGACCATACAATCCTGAGACAGGAGAATATCTTGGTGGCGCTGGCGCTGCTGAAACATATAATAGCATTACAACAGATTTTGTCTTAAATAAAATCAAAAATGACTCAACAGTAGTTGCCGTAAATGCTGGAACACCAATGTTTATGTTGAGCCAAGACCAACGCAAACAAGCAGGTAAACAATTTGTTGACGTGGGTATTGCTGAAGAAGAAGCGGCTACAATGTCAGCTGGGCTTGCTAAAAACGGTGCAAAACCAGTCTGGTATGTTGCTTCTACATTTATGCAACGTACTTATGACCAATGGTCACATGACATAGCTTTGAACAATTTGCCAGTAACAGCTCTTGTTTACATGGCATCTGTTAGCGCTATGAACGACGAAAGTCACCTTGGTTTCTTTGACATTCCATTCCTTGCTCACATCCCAAATGTGGTTTACTTGGCACCAACAAGTAAAGAAGAACATCTTGCCATGCTTGATTGGGCAATTGAGCAAAAAGAACACCCAGTAGCTATCCGCCTCCCAGTTGGTCCACTTCGTGAAACTGGCGTTGCTGATACGGCAGATTATTCAATTCTTAATAAGAACCAAGTGACTCAAAAAGGTAGTCAAGTAGCGCTCTTTGGTCTTGGTAATTTCTACGGATTGGCAAAGGAATCTGCTAAAGAATTGGCTGACAAACATGGTATTACAGCGACAATTGTTAATCCAAAATTCATCACAGGATTGGACGAAGAATTGCTTGATAGTTTAGAAGCTGAACACCAAGTCGTGGTTACTTTGGAAGACGGTATTTTAGAAGGTGGCTACGGTCAAATGATTGCAAGCTACCTTGGTGATACGGAACTTAAAGTCCAAAATTACGGTGTTGAAAAAGCCTTCCATGACCGCTACAATGCGCAAGAATTGTTAGCAGAAAATGGCATTACTGTCGAAAATATCGTTAACAATGTTTTAAAAAATTTGGCAGAATAAAAACTTTTCAGTGTAAGTAACAGTCAACATGATAAAAGGCAAAATTTGCCTTCAAAGAAGCTGAGACAAAGTGCACAGCTTCTTTGTTTATGCAGTTATAAATCTGTAAGACGCAGTGGTTTGGACTTTAACAATTCAGAAATAGATGATTGAAGGTCGCTGTCAAGGCATATTAAAACAGCGCTTGTCACCTTTGGTTAATTTAGATTTTCCATGCTCAATTGATTAGGTACTTTTTAATGTTTGCTTTGTAAGCTAGATTTCCAACTTCAAACGATTCTCAAGCATTTGAGCAATCAATTACTGGGTTCTAACACGCTGGTAATCGGCACTCTTTTGGGTGCTGATTTTTATTTTTGACAACAGTTATGTACTGACCCCAAAAAGTTGGACAAAAAATATTAGTGAAAGGATTTAGTTCTGTATTGCACAGGACTAAGTCC
>CAKPVT010000051.1 GCA_934196125.1 uncultured Streptococcus sp.
GGACTTAGTCCTGTGCAATACAGAACTAAATCCTTTCACTAATATTTTTTGTCCAACTTTTTGGGGTCAGTACATAAACTGCAATCCTTTTTAGGTTATTTTTCAAATTCGGCTTTACTTTTAGTATCGGCATACTCTTCGGCGACTTCTTTTGAAAGAATGTCATCGTAACTTGATAGTGTAATACTAGAACCGTATTTATTTTTTAGAGCTGTTGTCACTAGGCGGTAAGCAAGGTTGGCATTACGTGAGAGGATAGGTCCGTGGAAGTAGCTGCCATAGACATTTTTATAATGAACACCTTCAGTGCCGTCCTCTTTGTTGTTACCATTTCCGTAAACGCAGATACCAAGTGGTTTTTCGTCATCAGACAAGAATGTTCGACCTTGATGATTTTCAAAACCATAGTAAGTTTCGTTAAATTCATCGTTATGAATTTTGATATCTCCGATGAAACGATTGTTTTCTTGGTTGAGGGTGTAATGTCCCATAACACCAATACCATTGATTTTTTCACCATTGGCTTGAATATAGTATTGACCGAGGAATTGGAAACCACCACAGATAGCCAGAATAACTTTGTCTTTGTTGATGAAGTCAGCAATGGCTTCTTTCTTACTTGGAAGGTCTTTGGCGACAATAGTTTGTTCATAGTCTTGACCACCACCAAAGAAAACCATATCGTAGTAGTCAGCATCAAAGGTATCCCCTAATGAAACAATGTCAAAGGTCATTTTAGCTCCAAGCTTTTCACCGACATATTTTATCATGAGGATATTACCATTGTCACCGTAGGTATTCATCAGATTGCCGTAAAGGTGGGCAACGTTTAATTCATAGTTGTAATCTTTTGTGTTAGGAGATTGTAGCGAAGTGTAAGTCATTTTAATTCATCTCCTTTCCAACGGCATGGCGACTAGCTAGAATTTCTCGGAATTGCAACATAGCGGTATAAGTTGCAAGGATATAGGCGTGCTCAGTTGTTTGTGATTCAATTAATGCCATAATATCCTCGAGACTTTCAGCTTCGGTGATGTTGTTTTCATCGTAGCCTGTCACACGCAAACGACGAGCGATTTCAGAATGACGAACACCGCCTGCAAATGCTTGAGGAATATCCATATCTAAAACAGCCTCGAAGTTAGCATCCCAAATCCAACTGGTATCAATTCCGTCAGCGTAATTGGCATTGAGTAGGACAGAAAGTGTAAATGGATAAGGGGCTAATTTTATCATATCAAGAGCTTGGTTAGCACCAACTGGGTTTTTGATAAGAACCAAAGTACAAGACTTATCACCGATTTTGAAGGTTTCTTGACGTCCAAAGACTGCACGGCTCTTGTCAAAACCAGCTTTGATTTTTTCAGGAGAAACTCCAAAGAACTCAGCTACAGACACGGCTGCAAGGGCGTTATAGATATTGTAAAGACCACCGACGTTAATCTTGTAGTCTTGCCCATCGATGACAAATTCAGATGTAGTGTTTGTGATTTTTGTCAAGTCTGTCAAAGCATAATCAAGTTTTGGACGGTGGAAACTGCAATTTTCACAAACGTAATCACCAAGGTTTGCATAGGTGTTCAATTTGTATTTTAGAATTTGCTGACATTGTGGACACAAAATTCCTTCGGTATTATAGTGTGCGAGTTCTGGAGTGTGTTTTTTAGTGTCAAAGCCATAATATTTAACAGGATTTACCACGTTTGTAGAATTGAAAAGTGGGCTGTCTCCGTTGGCTAAGATTGTTGCTGTTGGAGCTTTGGCAGCACCGTCTAAAATCATTTGGTAAGTGGTGTAAATTTCACCGTAACGGTCCATTTGGTCACGGAAAATATTGGTGAATACAAAGAGACTTGGTGTGATGTATTCTGTTATTTTTGGCAGACTAGCTTCGTCGATTTCAAGCACGGCAATTTTTTTACCAGATTTGGCTTTTTTGGCTGTCAAGAAAGTTGAAGTAATCCCAGTAATCATATTGGCACCGCTTGTATTTGTGACGATTTCACCAAAAGCTTCACGTAAAATCCCAACTGTAAGAGCAGTGGTCAAAGTTTTACCGTTTGTTCCTGTTACCACAACGATTTCATAATCTTTAGCGATAGTGTCTAAAATATCTTTGTCGAATTTGAGGGCGATTTTTCCAGGCAAGGTTGAGCCACGTCCCATTTTTGAAAGGACAAAGTGAGCGGACTTCCCAGCTGTGATTCCCATAAGTGTGTTTACTTTCATAGAAATATTGTACCACAAAAAGATATATTCTAATAAAGAAAATCTGTTTTAAACGTGGTATAATAGAAAGGTAGTTTTAATTAGTTAGAGAAAAGAGATGCATATATGAGTAATTTTACGGCTATTGATGCTAAATTTTGGGCAACTTTAGTTGAAAAACCATGGACAATTGTCGTTCACATTTTGGATATTTTAATTGTTGCGTATTTTATTTATCGTTTAATCAAAGCCCTTGTGGGTACGAAAATCATGTCCTTGATTCAAGGGGTCGTGTTCTTCATTTTACTAAAGTTTGTAGCTGAATGGATTGGCTTTACGACGATTACTTACTTGATGAATCAAGTCATCACTTACGGTGTTATTGCGGGTGTGGTTATCTTTGCTCCTGAAATTCGTTCTGGTCTTGAGAAATTTGGCCGTTCAACACAAGTTTTCCTACAAACACAGCAAGTGAGTGACGAGGAAAAGTTGGTTGAAGCACTGGTGAAATCGGTGGCTTACATGAGTCCGCGTAAGATTGGGGCTTTAATCTCAATTGAACGCACGCAAACTTTGCAGGAATATATTTCAACAGGGCTTCCTTTGGATGCGGATATTTCAAGTCAGTTATTGATTAATATTTTCATTCCAAATACGCCTTTGCATGACGGTGCTGTCATTATCAGAGGCAATAAAATTGCGACGGCTTGTTCTTATCTTCCTTTGTCAGAATCAATGGCGATTTCAAAAGAATTTGGGACACGTCACCGCGCAGCGATTGGTCTGTCAGAGAATTCTGATGCCTTAACGATTGTTGTTTCAGAAGAAACAGGTGGTATTTCAATTACGTCAAAAGGTGAATTTTTATACGATTTGACCAAAGAAAACTTTGAAGTTATTCTTCGAACACAATTAATCACAGAAGTAGAGGAAGAAGAACACTGGTATCATAAGATTTGGAGGAAGAAACAATGAAGAAATTTTTCAATGGTCAATTTTGGTTGGTTATTGTATCCATTGTCTTTTCCGTTTTCCTATTTTTAACAGCCGCATCAAGTAATTACACACGGACAAGCTCGCAAGTATCGTGGGCAACAGAAACTTATACTCATACTTTGGAGAATGTTCCCATTGATATTAAATATGATACTGATAAGTATTTTATTAGTGGTTATTCTTATGAAACAGAGGTTTATCTGACATCGATTAATCGTGTCAAATTGGATTCTGAGATTAATAGTGATACAAGAAGTTTTAAGGTAGTAGCTGATTTGACAAACTTGGGTGAGGGGACACAGACCGTTCCTTTGCAAGTGACAGATTTGCCGTCAGGGGTTACAGCGACAGTTTCACCAAGTAGCATTTCAGTAACAATCGGTAAAAAGAAAACAAAAACATTTGAAGTTCAAGGTGAAGTAGATTCTAGTCAATTGGCTACTGGCTATGAGTTGAAAAAAGTTTCGACAAATATTTCTGAAGTTGAAGTTACAAGTTCGGAATCAATTATTGACCAAATTGACCATGTGGTTGCTAAATTGCCAGAAACAGAAGTGTTGGACAGTAATTACAGTGGACGCGTAGCCTTGCAGGCTGTGGCAGCAGACGGCACAATTTTAGCTAGTGCTATCACCCCTTCGAAAGCCAAATTAGAAGTGACCGTGAAAAAAAATTGACAAAAACAGTTCCAGTAACTGTGAAAACAACAGGAGAGATGAGTGATAAAATCTCTGACATTTCATACAAATTAAGCCAAAGCCAAGTAACGATTTCTGGTAGTCAGGATGCTTTGGATGCGGTGGATGAAGTTGTTGCTAATGTTACAAAAGACACAAGTGTCAGCGTGAATTTATCAGCAAATAATGTGACTGTTCAGTTGACAGTAACGAAAAACTAATAGATAATAGCAAAGACTATATATTAATGAAATTTTAAGATGAAAATGTGAATTTTATAATGCAACTATTATTTTAGATTATCTTAGGAAATGAATTTAGTAATGGAGGAAGCGATTTTTCGCTAGTAGAATAATGGGAAAATATTTTGGTACAGATGGTGTTCGTGGAGAAGCAAATGTCGAATTGACACCTGAATTGGCGTTTAAATTGGGACGTTTTGGTGGCTATGTTCTTAGTCAGCATGAAGCAGGACGTCCAAAAGTATTTGTAGCACGTGACACACGTATTTCAGGAGAATTGTTGGAATCTGCCTTGGTTGCTGGGCTTCTTTCTGTTGGGATTGAAGTTTACAAGCTAGGTGTTCTAGCAACTCCAGGGGTATCTTACCTAGTTCGTACAGAAAATGCGAGCGCTGGTGTCATGATTTCAGCTAGTCACAATCCTGCATTGGATAATGGGATTAAATTCTTCGGTGGCGATGGTTTTAAATTGGCTGATGACCAAGAAGACGAAATCGAAGCATTACTTGACGCTCCAGAAGATACGCTTCCACGTCCTTCAGCTGAAGGTTTAGGAACATTAGTTGACTATCCAGAAGGACTTCGTAAATACGAAAAATTTCTTGTTTCAACAGGTGTTAGCTTGGAAGGGATGAAAGTTGCCCTTGATACCGCTAACGGAGCTGCTTCTGTATCAGCGCGTGATGTTTTCTTGGATTTGGATGCTGATATTACTGTTATCGGTGAAAAACCAGACGGTCTTAACATCAATGATGGTGTTGGGTCAACTCACCCAGAACAATTGCAAGAATTGGTTAAAGAATCTGGCGCAGCAGTTGGCTTGGCATTCGACGGTGATAGCGACCGTTTGATTGCTGTTGATGAAAATGGCGCCATTGTTGACGGTGATAAAGTTATGTACATTATCGGCAAATATTTATCAGAACGTGGACAATTAGCTCACAATACTATCGTTACAACGGTTATGTCGAATCTTGGTTTCCACAAGGCGCTTGACCGTGAAAGGATTAACAAAGCGATTACAGCAGTTGGTGACCGTTACGTTGTTGAAGAAATGCGTAAATCTGGTTACAACCTTGGTGGTGAACAATCAGGTCATGTTATCATCATGGACTATAACACAACAGGTGATGGTCAGTTAACGGCTATCCAATTGGCAAAAGTGATGAAAGAAACTGGTAAATCACTTTCTGAATTGGCTGCCGAAGTTACTATTTACCCACAAAAATTAGTGAATGTTCGTGTTGAAAATAGCATGAAGAGCAAAGCCATGGAAGTACCAGCTATCGCTGATATTATCAGCAAAATGGAAGCTGAAATGAATGGCAATGGTCGTATTTTAGTGCGTCCAAGTGGTACTGAACCGCTTCTTCGTGTCATGGCAGAAGCACCAACAGATGAAGAAGTAAGCTATTACGTGGATACCATTGCTGACGTTGTTCGTAAAGAAATCGGTATTGACTAAAATCATTTTCATAAAAAGAGGAGTATGGGAAATGCGTTTTGCCTGCTCTTTTTCTTTCGTAATAAAGTCATTGGTTATCCTTCGTAAAAATGTTATAATAGCGTCATGTTAACAAAACCAACATCAGCTTATGTCCATATACCATTTTGTACGCAGATTTGTTATTATTGTGATTTTTCAAAAGTATTTATCAAAAATCAGCCTGTTGACGATTATTTGCAGGCTCTTATTCATGAATTTGAGAGTTACGATATTAAACAATTGCGGACTTTATATATCGGAGGTGGAACGCCAACCTCAATTACCGCGCAGCAATTGGATTATTTGCTGACGAATTTGACAAAGCGTTTAGATTTGAGCGTATTAGAAGAATTTACCGTTGAAGCAAATCCTGGGGATTTGACGGATGACAAAATTGAAGTGTTGAAGAAATCTGCTGTTAATCGTGTGTCGCTTGGTGTTCAGACTTTTAATGACAAGCAATTAAAGAGAATTGGGCGTAGCCACAATGAAGCGCAAATTTATTCGACGATTGACCATTTGAAAACAGCAGGCTTTGACAATATTTCGATTGATTTAATTTATGCGCTTCCTGGTCAGACAATGGAAGATGTTAAGGAAAATGTTGCTAAGGCGATAGCGCTGGATATTCCTCATTTGAGTTTGTATAGTTTGATTTTAGAACACCACACGGTTTTCATGAATAAAATGCGTCGTGGAAAATTGAATTTGCCTCAAGAGGACCTTGAGGCGGAAATGTTTGAGTACATTATTGCTGAATTGGAAGCTAATAGCTTTGAGCATTATGAAATTTCTAATTTTACCAAGCCAGGTTTTGAAAGTCGTCATAATTTGATGTACTGGGATAATGCAGAATATTATGGTGTCGGTGCTGGGGCGTCTGGGTATTTAAATGGTGTTCGTTATCGTAACCGTGGGCCAATTCAACATTATTTAAAGGCTGTTTCTGAAGGAAATGCTAGGTTGTCAGAGGAAGTCTTGACTAAGGACGAAATGATGGAAGAAGAACTTTTCTTGGGCTTGCGTAAGAAATCTGGCGTTTCCATTGCAAAATTTGAAGAAAAGTTTGGCGTGTCTTTTGAAGAACGTTATGGTCAGATCGTGACAGAACTTTGTCAGCAGCGGCTTTTGATACCAGATGATAAGGTGGTTCGAATGACTAAAAAAGGTCTCTTTTTAGGAGACACGGTAGCAGAGAGATTTATATTGGAGTAATGACATGGGATTAAGTTATCAAGAAAATTATCAAGTACCTTTTTACGAAAGTGACATTAATCACAACATGAAATTGCCGCAACTTTTATCGTTAGTGTTGCAAGTTTCAGGGAAACAGTCACTTAGTCTGGGGATGAGTGATGATTATATTTATCAAACGTACAATCTTGTTTGGATTATCACAGACTATGCGATTGAAATCGAGCGTTTGCCAAAATATACTGAAAATATCGTGATTGAAACGGTACCTACGGCTTATAATAAGCTCTTTTGTTACCGTGATTTCAATGTTTATGGTGAATCTGGTGATAAAATCATGACGATTCATTCGACTTTTGTCCTCATGGATTATGATAGCAGAAAGGTTCACCCTGTTATTGATGAAATCGTTGACGTTTATGACGTTGAAAAGATTAAAAAAATCTACCGTGCTCCTCGTTACGAAAGCTTGGAAAATCCAGAAGAAACAACTTATCACGTTCGCTTTTTTGACCTTGATTTGAATGGTCATGTTAACAATAGCAAATACCTTGAATGGATGTATGATGTGTTGGACGTGGCGTTTTTAGAGGAACACATTCCACACCACATTAACCTCAAATACGTGAAAGAAGTCCATTATGGGCATGATATTAAATCACGTGTTGAAACAGATGATTTGATAACAAAACATGAAATTGTTACCCAAGGTGCTGTTCATGCACAAGCTCGCATCGAGTGGAAGGAAAAATAATGACTGTTGATGATAAGAAGTGGGTTGATTGGCTGTTCGTTTGCAATCTTTGTCACAAGCAGGGCTAGCTTATGGTCGCGATAAGTATGATATTGAACGTTTTAAGGAAATTCGAGAGATTTCAGTTGCAATGATGGCTGAATTATCGCAGTTACCAGCTCAGAAAGTGGCTGATTTGTTTGCTAACGAAACGGGCTATCAAACACCAAAAATTGATACACGCGCAGCTATTTTTCAAGATGACAAGATTTTGCTAGTGCAAGAAGCTAATGGGAAGTGGGCGCTGCCAGGTGGTTGGTGTGATGTTGACCAATCTGTGGCGGAAAACACGCTTAAAGAGGTGAAAGAAGAAGCTGGACTTGATGTGCAATTGGAGCGCGTGATTGCTATCCAAGACCGTGAAAAACACAATCAACCAGTTTCTGCTCACAAGATTTGTAAGATTTTTTCATTATGCCATGCCAAAGGTGGGCAGTTTACAAAAAATTTAGAAACGATAGGAAGTGGGTATTTTGCGTGTGACAACCTGCCTGAGCTTGCTGAATCTAAGACAACGAAAGAGCAGATTGCGATGTGCTTTACTGCTTATCACGATGAGAATTGGAAAATACTAATTGACTAAGGGCGCTCAGAGCCTTTTAAGCTAGAAAGTCTTTTTGGTGTTGTAAAAATGGAGGAAAGAATGACTTATAAAGGCTATTTGATTGATTTAGATGGAACAATTTACAAAGGGAAAAATCGTATTCCTGCTGGGGAACGTTTTATTCAACGTCTGCAAGAACGCAATATTCCTTATGTTTTGGTGACGAATAATACAACACGCACACCAGAAAAAGTTCAAGAAATGCTTGCGACACAATTCAATGTGCATACACCGCTTGAAACGATTTATACAGCAACAATGGCGACGATTGATTACATGAATGACATGAATCGTGGAAAAACAGTTTATGTGATTGGTGAAACGGGTTTGGAAACAGCTATTGCTGAGGCTGGCTATGTTGAAGATACTGAAAATCCAGCATATGTGGTTGTCGGACTAGATACGCAACTAACTTATGAAATGCTTGCCATTGCAACGCTTGCCATTCAAAAAGGAGCAGTCTTTATTGGAACGAATCCTGATTTGAATATCCCAACGGAGCGTGGGTTAATGCCAGGAGCTGGTTCGATTAATAAACTCTTGGAGACTGCAACACGTGTGCAGCCAGTCTTTATCGGCAAACCAAATGCGATTATCATGAATAAAGCTTTGGATGTTCTGGGAGTTAAACGTGAAGAAGCTATCATGGTTGGTGATAATTATTTAACAGATATTATGGCAGGAATTCAAAATGATATTGCTACTTTGCTTGTGACGACTGGTTTCACCAAAACAGAAGAAGTGCCTGCCCTTCCAGTGAAACCTGACCATGTCCTTGCTAGCTTAGATGAATGGAGTTTTGATGAAAAATAAACTTTGGACGTTTAGCACTTGGCTCTGGCTCCTTGCTCTAGCTGTCTTGGTAGCTATTTATGGTGCTTGGCTGATTTACCCTTTGGAAGTTGAGTGGCTCAAACTAACCCTTCAGGTCACGATTACAAAAGACGACCTCTTGAAAAACTTTAATATTCTGATGACCTATCTGACCAATCCACTTTCACACACCCTTTCTATGCCAGATTTCCTGTCATCAACAGACGGGCTCAAGCATTTTCGTGACGTTAAGCATTTATTTCACCTAGCGCAAGCTGTTTTTGTGGTGCTGCTGTATCCGTCTTGGCGTTTTTGGAAAAATAGCAGAGCTGAAAAATCACTTTTTCTATATCAAAGAGCGTTTACTTTAGCAGCTGTTTTACCTGTGCTAATTGCAGTAGCAGGATTGCTGATTGGCTTTGACCAATTTTTTACGTTATTTCATGAAGTGCTTTTCCTTGGTGATTCAACATGGCTGTTCAACCCCGCCACAGACCCAATTGTCTGGGTTTTACCAGAGGAATTTTTCTTGCATTGTTTTATCATTTTCTTTGTCACTTACGAAGTTATTATGATTGGCTTGCTTGTCATTGCTCGCCGTCACTTGACTAAACGTCTGCAAGACCAACAGAAACATCCGAAAACCATTAAGGTAGAAAGGAACGATTAAGATGTCCCTTGCATGGTATTATTGGTTATTATTTGCCGTTTCGTGGCTATTTGCCATTCTTCTTTGGATTAAATCAACGACTATCCCTCAAAAATGGCTGAAAGCCCTCTTTGTGATTTGTGGCTTAATTGCCTTTGCCCTCCCATTTTTCTGGGGCTGGTTGGTGAGTTAAGCAGTAATAAAAAATAAAAAGAAAACAAGCGTGGATGTACTGACCCCAAAAAGTTGGACAAAAAATATTAGTGAAAGGATTTAGTTCTGTATTGCACAGGACTAAGTCCTT
>CAKPVT010000052.1 GCA_934196125.1 uncultured Streptococcus sp.
TGGACATATAAAAACTCCCCTTATAGTTTCTAGTGAATTTTTGTTTTTTCACTGTCTACTATATGGGGAGTATATCATTTTAGGGGGTTGTCTTTTGTTTGAAGCGCCGTAGAGGCATTTTTAAAAATTTACAAAGTTTTTGCTTTATCGATAGTGGCATCGATACTTGAAATGACACTAGCTGTCAATCTTGTTTTTTCAAGGTCGAGAAGTCCTGCGATGGTTGTTCCACCAGGACTTGAGATTTTATCAATCAAGTCATGTGGGCTGTCAGAACCTTGAAGAAGATTTTCAGCACTAGCAAGAACTGTTTGTGTCACGATATCAAGTGATTTTTCTTTTGGAATACCATATTTGACACCAGCTTTGGCAAGAGCTTCGATAAATAGGTAAATGTAAGCTGGGCTAGAGCCTGCAAGAGCTGTAAAAGTATCAAAGTCTTTTTCAGGAATGTCAAAGGTTGAACCAAAGCTGTCAGTGATTTTTTTGGCAGTTGCTAGGAGTTCTGCAGAAACGTTGTCATTGGTACAAATCGCTGTTGTACTTTTTAGAATTTGAGCATTAAGGTTTGGCATGATACGAATTAATGGAAGGTTTGGGTCTGTTAATTTGCCAAGGCGTTCCAATGTTACCCCTGCTGCCATTGAAAGAATGGGTTGGTGGAAGTGAAGTCCAGCAAGGATTGGTTCAAACATTTGTGGTTTGATACCAAGGATAACCAAATCAGATTGGTCGATGAGTTCTTGGTGTGAAAGAGCTGCTTCAACTTCAAGCTGCTCTGCAATTTCGCGTGAGCGAGGAAGTGAAGATCCTGAAATGATGATATCGTGCGATGTTGTGTTGAGTCCGTTGATAATGGCAGTTGCCATTTTTCCAACTCCGATAAATCCAATTTTCATAGTAAGACAAGGGGGAGGTGCAACAGATCTGCTTAATGACCTGAGTCCCCTAGCTCCTTTCTAGTATTTTTTGATGAGGTCAACAGTTGAGCGGTCTAATTTTTTAACAATAGCTTGAAGGAAAGTTTGCGCTTGCAAGAAGTCATCCATAGCATAAAGACTTTGGTGTGAATGAATGTAACGCGCGCAAACACCGATAGTAGTCGATGGGATACCACCGTTTTTAAGGTGAGCAGCACCAGCATCTGTACCACCTTTGGCAGCGTAATATTGATATTTGATACCAGCTTCTTCAGCGGTTGTGAGTAAGAAATCACGCATATCTTTTAACATGATATGTCCTGGGTCGTAGAAACGGAAAAGTGTTCCGTCGCCAATTTTACCTTGGTTGCTATAAATGTCACCAGCAGGTGAGCAATCAACGGCGAAGAAGAGTTCTGGTTGGAATTTTGTGGCAGAAACGTGTGCGCCACGAAGACCAACTTCTTCTTGAACATTAGCACCAGCAATAAGAGTGTTATCAAGTTCTTGATTTTTAAGGCTTTCAAGCAATTCGGTTACCATAAGCACACCGAAGCGATTGTCCCAAGCTTTAGAGATAACATTTTTTTGGTTGGCTGTGAGAATTGTTTCAGATTTTGGTACGATGATGTCGCCTGGAAGAATGCCAAATGATTCTGCTTCAGCTTTGTCTGTAAATCCAGCGTCGAAAATGATGTCATCGATTTTTGGAAGAGCAGCAGAGCCATTTGCTCCACGAAGGAAATGTGGTGGAACAGAACCAGAAACGACTGGAATGGCGCAACCGTCACGTGTGTAAAGTGTAAAACGTTGTGAGCTTAGCACCAAAGGATTCCACCCACCAATACCAACAGCACGCATGGTACCGTCAGCTTTGATGTCGCTGACCATGAAACCAACTTCGTCCATGTGAGCGGCAACCATGATGCGAGGTGCATTTTCAGCAGCAGAGTTTTTAATACCAAAAATACCACCAATACCGTCAGTTTGCACGTCCTCAACGAGCGGTGTGATTTTTGAACGAAGATAGTTACGAACGCTATGCTCGTATCCTGCAATACTATCAAGTTCTGTGATTTCTTTTATTTTTGAAAATAATTCTGACATAAAAACCTCGATTCTATGATTTCTATTTTACCACGTTTTCAGACAATTTAATGGTAGAAATAGCATTAAATATTTCTATCTTGGTATTATAGGCTGAAATATGCTAAAATAAAGCGTATGAGAAACAAAAAAAGAAACTTACTGTCACGTTTTAGCTTAGTGGGAGTCGGTGGTGTCATCGTTTTGGGAGCAATCCTAAAAAAACAATGCGAAGAAAAGCGACAAGAAAAAATTAAGCAAGCCATTCGTGATTATTTTAGTCGATTTGACAATATCTCGGTGTTTTATGTGAATGCTTTTGAATCTGATAAGGAGAGAACGACTGGTGGTCTTGTTTTAGAGGACGGTCGGACGTTTCAATTTGTTTACCAAAATGGAGAGATTAGCTATAAGGAGTAGAAAAATGATTAGCTCAAAATCCTATGAAGAAATGGCTACCTATCTAGAAAAACCTGAAAAAGTGGTTTTCTTTTTTACGGCAAATTGGTGCCCAGACTGCCAATTCATCTATCCAGTCATGCCTGAAATTGAAGCAGAAAATCCTGAATTCACCTTTGTCCGTGTGGATCGTGATGATTTTATGGAAGTAGCACAACGCTGGAATATTTTTGGGATTCCAAGTTTTGTGGTGACTGAAAATGGAAAAGAAATTGGTCGTTTAGTTAATAAATTACGCAAAACTAAAGCAGAAATTAACAGCTTTTTAGCTGGATTGAAATAGGAGAGAAAATGATTTTTACGTACAACAAAGAACACGTCGGTGATGTCCTCATGGTAATTGTCAAAGATAGCAAAGATGCTAAGCTTGACTATGAACGCAAAGGCAATGTCTCACGCGTTTTCCTTGAGAAAAATGGTGAAACAGTTGCTTGGAATATTTTTGAAGTGTCAAGCTTGATTACAATTGAAGGTGTTGGTCAAGTTGCTCTATCTGACCAAGACGTTGCAACATTGAACGCTGAATTGACAAAAGAAGGTTTTAGCGAACAATTGAAAAATGACCCGTCACCAAAATTTGTTGTTGGTCAAATCAAAGAAATGGTTGCTCACCCAGACAGCGACCACTTGAACATTTGCCAAGTGCAAATCTCAGATGACAAAACCGTTCAAATCGTTGCAGGTGCGCCAAATGCCGCTGTCGGTTTGAAGACAATCGTAGCCCTTCCAGGTGCTATGATGCCAAACGGAAGTCTTATCTTCCTAGGTGCCCTTCGTGGCGAAAAGAGCTTTGGTATGATGTGCTCACCTCGCGAATTAGCCCTTCCAAACGCCCCACAAAAACGTGGTATCATTGAACTTGATGACACAGCCCTAGTCGGCGAAGCCTTTAACCCAGAAAAAACACTGGAAAGGGTAGGAAAAAGAGCTTGAGAGAAATTCTTAGTTAAGAAAAACAGAGATTCACGTATTTGTGAGTCTCTGTTTTTAATTTATGTGTTGTATTTAATGCTTGTGGAAGGTAAGGTGTTGCAAGAAAGTGATATCTTTGTAAGGTTCTTGGTTAGCCACAGCTAATTCAATTTCTGTTAGGTGTTCTAGCCACCCTTCTTCTGTTTTAAAAACGTTTGGTTGGAGGGCATAAAAGGTGCGCAGACCTTGATAATTTTCAAGTGTTAAGTTGGTTTTGCTGGTTAATTCGTCAATACTGTAAGTTTTGCCATGTCCGAATGATAAGCTATTGTAGCTATCTTTCCCTTCTAAAAGATGAAGAGCATCCTCGATGTTATTGTTAAAAATAACCTGATGTAACACTTTTCCAGTGAGGTTGTGCTTAATCAAAGACTGTTCACCATTTGGCTTTAACAGATGTTCAAATTCATCAAGGTATTTTTGGTGGGAGAGATTTATCAATGTACTCAAAGACATTGTGGCAAACGATGACATCAAGGGATTGTTCTGGTAAGTTTTTAAGAACTTCTAAACTACCATTAATTTTAGCGAATGTCTGTGTGTTGTCGGTAAAAAAGCATATCGGCATTTGGTTCAACGGCAGTAACGGTATTATTTTGTGATAAGTATTGTGAGGTTGTCCCAAAACCAGCACCGAAGTCTAAGACTTGCTTGTTTTTGATATGGCTGAGCTGCGCAAAAATCAAACAGTACATGATTTTTCCCCAAGGCTGATTTAGCATTTCCTTATAGGCATTAATATTGATTGTCATAAAATCTCCTATCTGTAAAAATTGATTTTATTTTAGCAAAATTGTTTGAAAATTTCATTTTCAAGTAGATTAACAACTTCTTTTTCGAATAATAAGATAAGGAGGTAATGATGTACAATAAAGTTATTATGATTGGTCGTTTGACGGCGCAGCCTGAGCTTGTGACGACGTCAAATGAGAAATCTGTTACACGTGTAACACTAGCAGTCAACCGCCGTTTTAAATCACAAAATGGTGAGCGTGAGGCTGATTTTATTTCAGTTGTGGTTTGGGGACGTTTGGCAGAAACTCTTGTTTCTTATGCTGGAAAAGGAAGTCTGATTTCGATTGATGGCGAGCTTCGCACACGCAAATATGAAAAAGATGGTCACACGAATTATGTGACAGAAGTGCTTTGCCATTCTTTCCAACTTTTAGAAAGCCGTGCCCAACGTGCCATGCGAGAAAATAATGTGGCAAACGACCTCGCTGATTTAGTTTTGGAAGAGGAAGAATTACCATTTTAACCAACCCAAGCTCAAGTCAGTTTTTGACTTGGGCTTTTTTGTTATTATCAGGAAATAGTTTTTGAAACCCTTTTTAAAAAATGCTATATTGAGAGAAAATAGGAGGAAAAGTACAAAGGTAAAAATAATTTTTAGTGATATTGACGGCACTCTTATTAATGATGCCTTGAAAGTGACGCCTAGGACACGCCAAGCCCTTCGTCATGCTGTTGATACAGGTATTTTATTTGTTCCAGTTTCGGCGCGTATGCCAGAGGCGATTAAGCCAATTTTGAAAGTTTTTTTACCTGATGTCCCCATGGTTTCCTATAATGGTGCCCTCATCCAAGATGAATAAGGGCAAGTGATTGAAAGCTGTCCGATGAGTCCACAAGAAGCGCAAGCGATTTGTCAGTATTTAGAAAAAGAAGTCTCTGACGTTGCTTGGAATGTTTACAGCGGTGAAAAGTGGTTGTCCCCAAACCGTGCTAATCGTTGGATTTCACGTGAAGAGTGCGTGGTGGACTTAGCCTCTAAGGAAGCGAACTTGGAACAAATCGGTCGATTGCCAGAAGTTCATAAAATCTTGTTAATGGGTGAACCAGAACGCATGGAAGCTTTGGAAAATAAACTAAAAAGCCTCTATTCAGATTTATCAATTGCAAGGTCACTGCCTTATTATATCGAAATTATGGCAAGTAGGATTCATAAAGCAAGTGCGGTTCAGGCTTTGGCACAGCATTACGAGGTTGATATGGCAGACACGCTTGCTTTTGGTGACAATTTTAACGATTGAAGAAAATATGGCAATTGCTTACCGTCGTGGTAAAAAGCGCAGCTTCTTCAAAAAATCTGTCACCGAACAAGAACGTGAGTTGTTCAAAGAAACATTGACAGAACTTGGTTTAGGACTGGAAAATCGGATGAAAACAGATGCGACTTTCTTATCAGGAGGGCGACGTCAAGCACTAACGATTGCCATGGCAACCTTGGTGCGCCCCAAAATTTTTCTCTTAGATGAACACACAGCAGCTCTTGACCCAAAAACAAGTGCCATGGTTATACATTTAACGAAAAAATCGTTGAAGAACAAGAGTTAACAACTTTAATGATTACCCATAATATGGAACACGCTATCGAGTATGATAACCGTCTTATCATGCTTTATCATGGCAAAATCGTGGTTGACGTTCGCGGTGATGAAAAGAAAAACTTCACCGTCGCACAACTCATGGACCTCTTCCACAAAAATAGCGGTCAAGCCCTAAACGATGACGCCCTAGTGCTGGGGTGACATAGATTAACTGAGCAAAATTGCTTCCGCTATAGGAACGATTTCAGCTCAGTTTTCTTTTTTTGAGAATTAGTGTTTTTTTCTTGACTATTTCTGACCAAGTGTTAAAATAGATTCTGTAGGAATTAGCACTCGATATATTGGAGTGCTAAAAAGAATTTAGCTCTGCTATTTTCAAACAAAAATTAAGAGATAATTGGAGGCAAAAGCATGTTAAAACCATTAGGTGACCGTGTGGTCTTGAAAGTTGAAGAAGAAAAAGAGCAAACAGTTGGTGGTTTTGTCCTTGCTGGCGCAAGCAAAGAAAGAACTCAAGTAGCAACTGTTGTAGCAGTCGGTGACGGTGCTCGTACCTTGACAGGTGAACTGGTAGCGCCAAGTGTTGCGGCAGGTGATAAAGTCATTATTGAAAATGGTGTTGGAATTGAAGTCAAAGACGACGATAACACAGTAACTATCGTTCGTGAAGCAGATATTTTGGCTATTCTAGCATAAGAGAGATTGTGCTATTAACGTTTATTTAGAAAAATTATCAATAGAGATAAAATAGAGGAAACTAATCATGGCAAAAGATATTAAATTTTCAGCAGATGCACGTGCAAGCATGATGCGTGGTGTGGATATTTTGGCAGATACCGTTAAAGTAACCTTAGGCCCTAAAGGTCGTAACGTGGTTCTTGAAAAATCATTTGGTTCACCACTTATCACAAATGATGGTGTGACAATCGCCAAAGAAATCGAATTAGAAGACCATTTTGAAAATATGGGAGCTAAACTTGTATCAGAAGTTGCTTCAAAAACAAACGACATCGCTGGTGACGGTACGACAACTGCCACAGTATTGACACAAGCTATCGTTCGTGAAGGTCTTAAAAACGTTACTGCGGGTGCAAACCCAATTGGTATCCGTCGTGGTATCGAATCAGCTGTCGCTGTTGCAGTTGACGAATTGAAAGCTATTGCTCAACCAGTTGCTAATAAAGAAGCGATTGCTCAAGTTGCTGCGGTTTCATCACGTTCTGAAAAAGTTGGTGAATACATTTCAGAAGCTATGGAAAAAGTTGGTAATGATGGTGTTATCACAATCGAAGAATCACGTGGTATGGAAACAGAACTTGATGTAGTAGAAGGTATGCAATTTGACCGTGGATACCTTTCACAATACATGGTTACTGACAACGAAAAAATGGTTGCTGACCTTGAAAATCCATACATCTTGATTACAGATAAGAAAATCTCAAACATTCAAGATATCTTACCACTTCTTGAAGAAGTGCTCAAAACAAGTCGTCCACTTCTTATTATTGCAGACGACGTTGATGGTGAAGCTCTTCCAACACTTGTCCTTAACAAAATCCGTGGTACTTTCAACGTTGTAGCTGTTAAAGCTCCAGGATTTGGTGACCGTCGTAAAGCAATGCTTGAAGATATCGCTATTTTGACTGGTGCTACAGTGATTACAGAAGATCTTGGTCTTGAGTTGAAAGATGCTAACATGGCAGCCCTTGGTCAAGCCGCTAAAGTAACTGTTGATAAAGACAGCACAGTTCTCGTTGAAGGTGCTGGTGATGCTGATGCTATCGCTAACCGTGTCAATGTGATTAAATCACAACTCGAAGCAACAACATCAGAATTTGACCGTGAAAAATTACAAGAACGTTTGGCTAAATTAGCTGGTGGAGTAGCTGTTATCAAAGTTGGTGCAGCGACAGAAACAGAATTGAAAGAAATGAAATTGCGTATTGAAGATGCGCTTAATGCCACACGCGCTGCCGTTGAAGAGGGGATTGTTGCAGGTGGTGGTACAGCACTTGTCAATGTCGTTTCAAAAGTTGCTGAACTTGAACTTGACGGTGATGAAGCAACAGGTCGTAACATTGTTCTTCGTGCTCTTGAAGAACCGGTTCGTCAAATTGCATTCAATGCTGGTTACGAAGGTTCAGTTATCATCGAACACTTGAAAAACTCAGAAGTTGGTACAGGATTTAACGCTGCCAACGGTGAATGGGTAAACATGGTTGAAGCAGGTATCATTGACCCTGTTAAAGTAACACGTTCAGCCCTTCAAAATGCCGCGTCAGTTGCAAGTCTTATTTTGACAACTGAAGCCGTTGTGGCTAATCATCCAGAACCAGCTGCACCAGCGCCAGCAGCTCCAGGTATGGACCCATCAATGATGGGTGGCTTCTAAGCTAGATAAATGATTATTAAAAATAACGAAAACTCCTCAAATTCTGAGGAGTTCAGATTGAAGACAAACCCTATTTAGGCTCTTTGTCAACTGTAGCGGGTGGCGCAGTTAAGCTCTAGAGGCTGGGCAAAAACTAGCTTCAGCATACAAAAAAGCGAGTATTTCCGCAGTTGGAGCTACTCGTTTTCCTATGTCATAGTTTATATCATAAAAAAACAACTAGAAAGTCATGACGATGTATAAAGAGTATAACACCAATCAGTTGAGTTTGGAGCTCAATCTTGCTGACGCTATTCCCATAAATTGAGAATGGCATCATTGAAGACGCTGCTCTCTTTATCGACCACATATAAAAATAAGGCTGTTATTTATGACAAAAAACATTGATATAGTTGACTTTTCGGGGGGGGGGTATAATATAATTATAATGCATTTTATGATGTATTATAATGTATATATTAATATGAAGGGAAAAAATTAGATGTCTTCAAAATTTTCATCTGCATTTGTGGTGACACTGTTACTGTCGCATACGGTATTAGCTCCATTGACAGCCGTTGCACAAGAACAAGACGCATCACCGCAACAAGTACAAAAAACAACCGATTCAAATTCAAATGAGTCAGTAGAAGCTGCGCAAAAAGAGGGGGCAGAATCCATTGATGATGG
Organism: uncultured Streptococcus sp.; assembly: GCA_934196125.1. GTDB lineage: Bacteria > Bacillota > Bacilli > Lactobacillales > Streptococcaceae > Streptococcus. The sequence continues at coordinate 8,829 of CAKPVT010000052.1, forward strand.
GATGCCTGATAAAACACCTCAAGACGCATCACCGCAACAAGTACAAGGAACAACCGATTCAAATTCAAATGAGTCAGTAGAAGCTGCGCAAAGAGCGGTGGCAGAGCCCATTGATAATTGGATGCCTGATAAAAATCTTCAAAAAATTGTATCTGAATCCTTAGGTATAGGCGTACAAGATGTAACAAAAGATAATATAAAAACTCTTTCAACATTAAAAAGCAACAGAAAAGATATAAATATCAATAATTTAGAAGGTTTGCAGTATGCTACATCTCTTACGACTTTACAGGTATATGCTAAAGGCTTGACAGATTTATCACCGATAAAATCAATTGCTTCTTTGAAAAATTTAGTACTTATAGATAGTAGTGTTTCTGATTTTTCAATGTTTAATGTGAATACCTCTTTGGAATTTTTATATTTATCACCAAGTAAGGTTTATGCGGATTCTGATAGAAGTACGGATGTAGAAACATTATATAATGATAATTCAGTAAGACAAATCAGTGAGAAGTTTCCAAATTTATCAAACTTAACATTACAAGGATATTGTAATGGACAGAGTTATACAGATTTTCCGACCTATACAGGAAAAATTACTGACGTTTCTCCATTGGCAAAATTGAAAAATTTGACATACCTAAATGTAGCGTGTAATGAAATTACAGATTTTTCAATGTTACCCGATGCTTTAAATGTTGGACTATCCTACCAGCAGAGTTTTTTAGAGAAAGACATCACTTATTTTGAAGTTTCAGATAGTGGAAGCAACTATAAAATGAAGTTTCCGTTAATTACTGGAGTGGATGGAACACTACAAAATTTAGAAACTGAATTTACATCAAAAAATCTTTTTTTACCTGATAAAGTTTATAGAGTAAGATTACCATTTGGTTTAAAATCGGGTGGAGTAGCTATGTATTATGGAAAAGTTTCAACGCATAAGAATCAAACAAGCGTAGATGCCCATAATTCTACCTTGTACACAGGAGATACTTGGAATGCGCAAGACAACTTTGATGGTGCCAAAGATAGAGATGGTAATCCTGTCAACTT
>CAKPVT010000053.1 GCA_934196125.1 uncultured Streptococcus sp.
AATATATAGTGCTTACGAGAATATCAAAAATACAATATGTTGTTGGTGGTGTAAACTGGTATATAGTTCCCTAAATTTATTATTATGAAAATTTGATATTGCAAAGTTTTTGTCTTAATTTTCTGAATTTTTTTGTGTTAAAATATTGAAAAAAGCAGAAAAAGTGATAAAATGGAATTATCACATTCAAAAGGAGATATAGCTTGACTAAACAATATAAAAACTATGTTAATGGAGAGTGGAAACTTTCTAAAGAAGAAATTAAAATTTATGCTCCTGCCACAGGTGAAGAACTCGGTTCTGTACCTGCAATGAGCCAAGAAGAAGTTGATTACGTTTACGCTTCTGCAAAAGCCTCTCAAAAAGAATGGCGTGCGCTTTCATACGTAGAACGTGCAGCTTACCTTCATAAAGCAGCGGATATTTTAGTGCGTGATGCTGAAAAAATCGGTGCTGTACTTTCAAAAGAAATTGCTAAAGGTTACAAATCAGCAGTAGGTGAAGTTATCCGTACAGCTGAAATCATTAATTATGCCGCTGAAGAAGGTGTCCGTCTTGAAGGTGAAGTCCTTGAAGGTGGAAGCTTTGAAGCAGCAAGCAAGAAAAAAATCGCTATTGTTCGTCGCGAACCAGTAGGATTGGTACTTGCTATCTCACCATTTAACTATCCAATTAACCTTGCAGGTTCTAAGATTGCTCCTGCCCTTATTTCAGGGAATGTTGTTGCCCTTAAACCACCTACGCAAGGTTCTATTTCAGGTCTTCTTTTGGCTGAAGCATTTGCTGAAGCTGGACTTCCAGCTGGTGTATTCAACACAATTACAGGACGTGGTTCAGTAATCGGTGACTACATCGTTGAACATGAAGCTGTTAACTACATCAACTTCACAGGTTCTACACCAGTAGGTGAACACATTGGTAAACTGGCTGGTATGCGTCCAATTATGCTTGAACTTGGTGGTAAAGACTCAGCTATCGTTCTTGAAGATGCTGACCTTGACTTGGCTGCTAAAAACATTGTTGCTGGTACTTACGGTTACTCAGGTCAACGTTGTACAGCCGTTAAACGTGTCCTTGTTATGGATAGCGTTGCAGATAAATTGGTTGCCAAAGTTTCAGAACTTGTTAAAGATTTGACTGTTGGTATGCCTGAAGATGATGCTGATATTACTCCGCTTATCGATACAAAAGCTGCTGACTATGTTGAGGGTCTTATCAAAGACGCTCAAGATAAAGGTGCTAAAGAAGTTATTTCATTCAAACGTGAAGGTAATCTTATTAGTCCAGTATTGTTTGACAATGTAACAACTGATATGCGTTTGGCTTGGGAAGAACCATTTGGCCCAGTCCTTCCAGTTATCCGTGTTAATTCAGTAGAAGAAGCTGTTGAAATTTCAAACAAATCTGAATACGGTCTTCAAGCAGCAGTATTTACAAACAACTTCCCATTGGCATTCAAGATTGCTGAACAACTTGAAGTGGGTACTGTTCACATCAACAACAAAACACAACGTGGTACAGATAACTTCCCATTCCTTGGTGCTAAGAAATCTGGTGCTGGAACACAAGGTGTGAAATACTCTATTGAAGCAATGACAACTGTTAAATCAACAGTATTTGATATTGCAAAATAATTTTTGATGAAGGTTGGAACGGTCCTGTTCTGACCTTTTTTAGTTTAGAAATATGGTTACAATTGTGTTCTTCATGAAAATTTTTATAAATTTTTTCTTTTTTGCAATGGTTTTACACTTTTTTGGTTATGAAAGCGTATGCAATTGTGATAAAATAAGGGTAACCATACAATAGGAGGTAGAAAATGGTAACACGTAATCAATTTTCAACTTTGGAAATGTGCAAAGCAAGTCCATATTTTTCTGCATTAAAAACTATTGTCGAAACAGCATTTTATGAGAATCAGGTCATTTCAATCAAGACTTTAGAAGAGGCTTATCAATTGGCATCGAACGCTGATGGTACAGTGATTTTGGACATGCCTATCATTCATACGAAGGAACTTGGCTTGCCGTCCTATGCTCGAGTTTTATTGACAAATTCGGGAGCTGTGGTTGGTAGAACAGCTAAGGCACGTCGTATTTATGGCTTGGATTCAGATGAAGATGAGCGCTTGTTATCCATTGTGCGAAGTGCGGTTTATCAAGCCCATAGTCGCAAATTCTATAAAGCAGATGCAATTGTTGGTTTGGATGAAGAGTTTATGGTGCGTGCACATTTGATGGTGCCTGAGGAAGAAATCAACAATCTCTATTCATGGTTGCTTAATTTTCAGATTTTAGATGAAGAATTTAAAAATCGTTTAAAAGTTTCTAAACGGTATGATGAAGATGATATTTTTGTCTTTTTTGATCCTAAATGGTCTCATCCAGATTATCCAGATGGTTTAGCTTATTTTGACACGAATCACAATTGTGTGGCTATTTTAGGTTTGAATTATTTTGGAGAATTGAAAAAAGCGACATTAACGTTGGCTTGGGGAACAGCTGCGCGCAATGGCTATGTTTCTTGCCACGGTGGTTTGAAAATTTTCCAAGGAGAAGAGGAAAAAAATGATTATGTTGCCTCTTTCTTTGGCTTATCTGGTTCAGGAAAATCAACGTTGACTCATGCTAAGCATAATGGAAAATACGATATCAAAGTGTTACATGATGATGCCTTTATTATTTCCGAAAAAGATGGCTCATCCATTGCGCTAGAACCGTCTTATTTTGATAAGACCAACGATTATCCAACTGGACACCCAGAGCAAGACTTTTTCGTGACTGTTCAAAATTGTGGTGTGACGTTGGATAATAATAGTCGTAAAAAATTGATGACCGAGGATATTCGTAATGGGAACGGACGTACCGTAAAATCACGTTTTGCAACACCAAATCGTGTTGACCATATCGCAGAGCCAATTAATGCGATTTTTTGGATTATGAAAGACGATTCATTGCCACCTTTAATCAAAATTAATGATTCACTCATGGCAGCGACAATGGGTTGTACATTGATGACAAAACGTTCAAGCGCTGAAAATATTGAAGGTAGCAAGCAATCATTAGTTATTGAACCATTTGCAAATCCATTTAGGGTTTATCCTTTGGTCGAAGATTACCAAAAATTCCGTTCATTATTTGCTAGTGGTGTTGACTGTTATATCATTAATACGGGATTTTACATGGGAAATGGTATTCCAAAAGAAGTTTCTTTAGATATCATTGAAAAAATTGTTGACGGCAATGCTGATTTTAAGGCTTTTGGTCCAATTGAAGGCTTTGAATATCTGACATTAGAGGACTATCCTGTCCACCGTTTTGATGAGAAATATAAACAATTGATTCGTTCACGGATGCAAATTCGTTTGAATTTTCTATTGTCTTTCAATCAAAATAACCCTAAACTAGCTCTGCCTGTTGAAGCTATCTCGCGTTTGGAACGAGTTATTAACAATCTAAAATAAGGTCATATTCTTACAAAGCTATTTATTCGATGAAAAAGTATCCCTAGCGGGTACTTTTTTGATATACTTTAATAAAAATACATTTTTTACTAATAATTATAAACAATGTAATCTCTAGTATTTATCACATTATTTGTCAATAAATCTGACTATAAATGTTTTATATATATAACTATAAAATATGGTAAAAATAAAAAAATTCAGAAAATTATTTTTTTAATAAACTTGTGTTTTAATGTTTGAGCCGTCAATATGAAATAACCATTTTTTTGGGGGATTATGGATAAGAAAGAGAGATTCTCTTTTAGGAAGTACAAGGTCGGACTGGCTTCAGTCCTTGTGGGAGCTGTTTTTTTGGCAGCAGGTGCAGGTCGTGTTTCGGCTGATGAGTTGTCGAAAGCAGCTCTTGATGGTCAAGTAATTATCGAGGACACTGATGTTCCGAAAGAAGAATCTCTCATTCTTGAAGAGGTCATCAAACCAGAAACACCACCGAAAGTGGAACTGCAGGTCAGTGAAAACGAGAAAGGAGGAGAGGTAGCTGCCCTAGGGGTCGTAACCGTTCATAAAGAAGTTAAAGCTTCAACTCCTACTAAACCTTTGGCAAGTTCAAAAGCAACCGACGAGCTCCCTCAAACATCAAGCGTTACACAAAATTATCTTCTTGCTCTCGGCTTTGCTTTAGTGACACTAACAGCAGGCATCTGGAAACGAAGAAAAGTCTCTAAAGACTAATAAATTTAAGTTTAGTCATCCCTTCCTCTAACAAAAAAGCACATCTGAAAGAGAAAATTCTCAATTGGGTGTGCTTTTTGAGTGTATGAAGGCTTATTTTTTTAAATGAAGTTCTTGATTTTTAAGATAAACTTCTGAGACTTGAGCGTATTTTTTTAGTTTTTTCAATTCTTCTTTGTGCGTAATGAAAGTAATGACAACGCCAGCTTTTCCCATACGCCCAGTTCTTCCTGCACGATGAGTATAGACTTCTTTATCACGAGCAAGGTCGAAATTGATAACGTAATCGAGATTTTTAATATCAATCCCACGGGCAGCTAAATCAGTTGCCAACAGTAGTGAAATGTCATGATTTTTGAATTTTTCAAGAATGACTTTACGGAATTTGACATTAATATCAGAAGCCAAAGAAACAGCAGAAACACGATTAAATTGGAGACGTTCTTCAGTAGCTCCTAAATCTGAAAGACTGTTGAAAAAGACCAAGCCACGGAATTCTGGAATATTTGAAAATTTGCGGAGTAATTCAAGGCGATCCCGTTTATCAACGGTAATGTAATAATGAGCGATTTGTTCCAGCTTTTGGTCAGACAAATCAATCGTCAACGTATTTTCAGCGAGTGCGTCAGCGTCAACTTTATTGGTTGCACTCATGTAAACTATTTGGTGGTCACGTGGAACGCGGTTGATGATATTTTCAACAAAATGATATTGAGAGTCCCCTAGCAATTCATCAAATTCATCCAAAACGATTGTGTCAACGTCCATCATTTTGATTTTTTTGAGCTTAACTAACTCGAAAACACGCCCAGGTGTTCCGATAAGAATTTCTGGACCTTTTTTCAAACGTTCGATTTGACGTTTTTGAGTAGAACCAGAAATGAATAGCTGTGCTGTAAGATTTAGAGGCTCAGCCCATGTTTTAGTTACCTCAAAAATTTGCCCTGCTAGTTCGGTATTTGGTGCTAAAATCAATAATTGTTGTGATTTTTTGGGTGTCACATTTAAAAGTATTGGGAAAAGATAAGCTAGTGTCTTACCTGTACCAGTTGGGCTGATACCAAGGACATTATCACCTTGTGAAATAGGCTCGAAAATTTGTTTTTGAATAGCTGTTAGCTCGCTAAATTTCAGATTAGCTAACTGCTCTTGCCAGACTTGTGGAAATTGTGAAATCATAAGTTTCCTTTTCTATGTTTGTAATCTTCACCTATTATAACATAGAAAGGGAATCTTTTTTTATTTCGTGAATAAGTAAGAGTTTTCAGCATTTAAAAAATGGTAAAAATGTAGTAGAATAGATAGGAAATATTTTTGATTTGGAGTAATAAATGCGTAAAAAACCTATTATTATTGGTGTGACTGGTGGCTCTGGTGGTGGAAAAACCAGTGTTTCAAAGGCTATTTTGGCGAATTTTAAAGACCAAAAGATTGCGATGATTCAACATGATTCTTACTATAAAGACCAAAGTCATCTGACATTTGAAGAACGCGTGTCAACCAATTATGACCACCCACTTGCTTTTGATACGGATTTGATGATTGAACACATCAATGAACTCATTGCAGGGCGTCCTGTTGACATTCCAATTTATGATTACACACAACATACGCGTAGCGAAAAAACATATCGCCAAGAACCACAAGATGTTTTTATTGTCGAAGGCATCTTGGTTCTTGAAGATAAACGCCTTCGTGATTTAATGGATATTAAATTATTTGTTGATGCCGATGACGATATCCGTATTATTCGCCGTATCAAACGTGATATGGAAGAACGTGGACGTAGCCTTGACAGCGTTATTGACCAATACACATCAGTTGTTAAGCCAATGTACCACCAATTCATCGAACCAACAAAACGTTATGCAGACATTATCATCCCAGAAGGAGCATCAAATGTTGTCGCTATCGACCTTATCAACACTAAAATCGCAACTATTTTAGAATGATTTGTAATGAATAGAGAATCTAGACACCGAGCTAAGCTTGGTGTCTTTTTATAACAAATCAACAGAAAAAAGTCTCTTTTTCAGCTAAGTTATCAACTATTTTATAAAAATCTCGGAAAATATTCAGAAAATTTATTTTATTTTGATTATTCTGTTGACTTTTATTCTAGAAAAGAGTATTATGTAAAAAACGAAAAACATCGAAGGGAATTAAGTCAATGACATTCGCAAATATGACAGTCTTGCTATTGCGTAATGAGGGCTAGTGCATGAAAGCATTAGTCCTGTTTGGCTTACCAAGCGGGATAAAAAACATCTCGCTTGTCCGTGAGATGTTTTTATTTTTATCTTAATGCTTTTGTTAATATTAGAAAGAGGTTACTATGCGTAAAGTTGAATTCCTTGATAGCACTCTTCGTGATGGTGAACAAACGCCAGGCGTTAATTTTTCAATCAAAGAAAAAGTAGCAATCGCCAAACAGCTTGAAAAATGGGGTATTGCTTCAATTGAAGCTGGTTTTCCAGCAGCTAGTCCTGATTCATTTGAAGCGGTTCGTCAAATTTCAGCAGCAATGACAACAACTGCGGTGTCAGGTTTAGCACGTTCTGTGAAATCAGATATTGATGCTTGTTATGAAGCATTGAAAGATGCTAAATACCCACAATGTCACGTGTTCATTGCAACAAGTCCTATTCATCGTGAATATAAATTGAAAAAAACAAAAGAAGAAATTCTTGATATTATCAAAGAACATGTGACTTATGCACGCAGTAAATTTGATGTGGTCGAATTTTCTCCAGAAGATGCAACCCGTACAGAACTTGATTATCTTCTCCAAGTTGTTCAGACAGCGGTTGATGCTGGCGCAACTTACATCAATATTCCTGATACGGTTGGTTTCACAACGCCAGAGGAATATGGTAACATCTTCAAATATTTGATTGAAAATACAAAATCAGACCGCGAGATTATCTTCAGTCCACATTGTCATGATGACCTTGGAATGGCGACAGCCAACACTTTGGCAGCTATCAAAAATGGTGCTGGACGCGTAGAAGGGACAGTCAATGGTATTGGTGAACGTGCTGGAAATGTGGCACTTGAAGAGATTGCAGTAGCTCTTAATATCCGTGAAGATTATTATCAAGCGACATCTGATATTGTCCTTAACGAAACGGTCAATACGTCTGAATTGATTTCACGCTTCTCAGGAATTTCAATTCCTAAGAACAAAGCTGTGGTTGGTGGAAATGTCTTCTCACACGAATCTGGTATTCACCAAGATGGTGTGCTTAAAAATCCACTCACTTATGAAATTATCACGCCAGAGCTTGTCGGTGTCAAACACAACTCGCTTCCGCTTGGTAAACTTTCAGGTCGTCATGCTTTCGTTGAAAAATTGAAAGAACTCGAACTTGCTTTCGAAGAATCAGAAATTGCAACGCTATTTGGCAAATTTAAAAAATTGGCTGATAAGAAACATGAAATTACAGACGCTGATATCAGAGCTTTGGTTGCTGGAACAGAAATTGAAAATCCAGAAGGCTTCCACTTTGGCGATTTGAAATTAACATCAAATGCTGATGATACGGTGACAGCTGAAGTGCTTATGATAAACGCTGACGGTGAAGAAGTTGAAGTTATCGCAAATGGAAAAGGTTCTGTTGAAGCTATTTATAACGCTGTCGATAAATTCTTCAAACAAACTGTCCGCCTTCTCAGCTACACAATGGATTGGAGCTATACTATAAAAGTGGACACAAAATAGTGTGCTATAATCTGTCTCATAAGACACAAAAACGAAAGGACT
>CAKPVT010000054.1 GCA_934196125.1 uncultured Streptococcus sp.
TCTTCGTAACTCAATTTCATACAAAAACACCCCAAAAGTTAGATTTTTTCTGTCCAACTTTTGGGGTGCAGTTCAAGGCTTGCCTCTTTTATATATGAAAATTAAAGTTTTTCATTAACAAAAGTGACAAAGTGGTTCCACCAGACTTTAAGAAAAATGCTTTTTTTAACCTCTTTCTTAGCAAGTGCTGGTACGCTTGGTTTAGAGTCTAGATAGCCAGTTCCAACGATTTGTTTATCGTCATAGATGAAAGAACCAACCTTGTCGCCTTTATTAATAGTAGCTTCATATCCTTTGGCTATTGTAGAAAATTTTACAGAAGCATCAGTTCCAATACGATGAACCACTTTTAATTCTTGAGAAGCAACTGCAGGTACAGTCTTTTCTTTACCGTCGATAACTTTTGCTTTGCTGCTTTTAGTTGATTCGCCAGCATCAACAAGAGTTGTCATTTTGTAATTTGATTTAACGTAATCAAGAAGTGCATTAGTAGCTTCAAAACGAGCAAATTCATTTTCTTGCCATCCATCGGCATTCATGACAACGGAGATAATGCGCATGCCGTTTTCTGTAGAAGTCGCAACAAATGAAGCACCAGCAAGTTCAGTTGTACCAGTTTTTAGACCATCAATACCATCACGTTCGTAAGGCATTCCTTTGAGCATGTAGTTGTAAGTGTTCATTGTAGAACCATCAAAGTCAGCAGTTGCTTGGTTACTAATTTTAAGAACATCTGGGTATTCAGTGATTAAGTGTTGGGCAATGATGGCAACATCACGAGCACTTAGAGTATTTTCATCAGTTGAACTAGAACCTGGGTAAATGTTATCACCTAGGTAACTATTGTTAAGACCAGAAGCATTAAATAATTTAGCATCATTGATTCCCCATTCTTGGAGTTGAGCTTGCATCATATCAACAAACTTACTTTCGGTACCACCAATTTGTTCTGCAAGGGCAATTGCAGCACTATTAGCACTAGCTACCATGGCAGCATTAACTAATTGTTCTACAGTATATTCACGTGCTTCCATAGGAACGTTACTAGCATCCGAATTAGCTGTTAAATCATAAGCATAATCAGATATAGGAACTTTAGTATCCCAACTTAGATTCCCTTTGTCGATTTCTTTGTAAGTTAAGTAAACCGTTAATATTTTTGTCATTGAAGCAATACCATCAGGTGTAGTTGCATCTTTTTCATATAATACTTTACCAGTAGAAGCTTCAACAGCGATAGCATGCTTAGCTGCTACATCAAAGGTATCATCAGCAGCAACTTTGTTTCCAATAAATGCCAAGAGTAGGGCCAAAACAGCAAAAACTTTCTTCATTGTTCTATCCTTTGTTAAAAAAATTAGATAATATGATTATATCATATTAATCGCTTACTTTCAGTGTGTCAGAAAACCTGACAAAAAATTCAGAAAAAACTATTCTCTTCAGAAAAACTATTTTCTTTAAGGAAACTTTATGCTATAATTTTATTTGTCAAATAATATAATTTAGAGAGAACAACTAGGAGGGCGTCACATGTCACTAAATGGTAAAACATGGAAACGCGTCGGTCTTGGGGCTGTAGCCTTAGTCTCAACAGCTGTTTTGGCAGCTTGTGGAGGTAAAAGCTCATCAACTTCTTCAAAAACTGATGAGATTAATTGGTACACTCCGACTGAAATTAGCACTTTGGACATTTCGAAAGTTACAGATAGTTATTCTTCAATTGCTATCGGTAACTCAGGTAGTAACTTACTTCGTCGTAACGAAGATGGCGAATTAAAACCTGATTTGGCTGAGAAAGTAGAAGTATCTGAAGATGGTTTAACATATATTGCCACATTACGTGATGGACTTAAATGGTCTGACGGTAGTGATTTAACGGCAGATGACTTTGTTTATACATGGCAACGTATTGTTGATCCAGCAACTGCTTCAGAGTATGCTTACCTTGCATCAGATGCGCATGTTTTAAATGCTGCAGAAGTTATCAATGGTACTAAGAGCGTTGATGAATTGGGAGTTAAAGCAGACGGTAATAAAGTAATCTTTACATTATCTAGCCCATCTCCACAGTTTATGAGCCTTTTGACATTTGCTAACTTCGTTCCTCAAAACAAAGCCTTTGTGGAGAAAGCAGGAAGTGACTACGCTACAACTTCTGAAAAAGCACTTTACTCAGGTCCCTATACAGTTAAAAATTGGAATGGTTCTAATGGTTCATTCACACTTGTGAAAAATAAATACTATTGGGACGCTAAAAACGTTAAATTGAAAAAAGTTAACGTCCAAGCTGTTAAAAAACCTGATACTGCCGTGCAAATGTACAAAGATGGTGAGCTTGATACAGCAAACATCTCTGGTACAGAAGCAATTTATAAAGCAAATAAAAGCAACAAAGATGTTGTGGATGCACCAGAAGCAACATCTGCATACCTCGTTTACAACGAAACAGGTTCTGTTAAAGCTTTAGCTAATACTAAGATTCGTCAAGCACTTAACCTTGCAACAAATCGTGAAGGTGTTGTTAAAGCAGCTATTGATACAGGTTCAAAAGCAGCAACCGCTCTTGTTCCAACAGGACTAGAAACCTTAGAAGATGGTACTGATTTATCTAAATACGTATCACAAGATTACACTTATGATGCAAAACAAGCAGCAAAACTTTTCAAAGAAGGTCTTGCTGAAATCGGTGAAAAATCAGTTAAATTGACAATTACAGCTGATTCTGACACACCAGTTGCCAAAGCATCAGTAGACTACATCAAACAAACATGGGAAGATGTTCTTCCAGGATTAAAAGTAGAAGAAAAATTCGTAACATTCAAACAACGATTGCAAGATTCTAAAACACAAAACTTTGATGTTGTTCTATCACTTTGGGGTGGTGACTATCCAGAAGGATCTACATTCTATGGATTGTTTACATCAGATTCAGCTTACAACTACGGTAAGTTTAGCGATGCGACATATGATGCAGCCTACCAAAAAGCATTGACTACAGATGCTTTGGATCCAGTAGCTGCTGCAGATGATTATAAAACTGCTGAAAAAGCACTTTATGATAATGCACACTATAACCCACTTTACTTCCGTAACACAAAAGCACTTCAAAATCCATCAATCAAAGGTCTTGTTCGTAACTCAACTGGTTTGCAAGTTGACTTTACATATGCCTATAAAGACAAATAATCTTTAATAAGTATGAATAATGGGCAAGAATTGGTTGCGGCCAATTCTTGCTTTTGTTGATAGGTAAAACTTTTCCCCTGCCAACAAAAGCAAATACAAAGAAGGAAATATTATGGTAAAATACATTCTTAAACGTGTTGCTATTCTTCTTGTAACACTCTGGGTAGTTGTTACCCTGTCGTTTTTCCTCATGCAAGTTATGCCTGGGACACCTTACAATAACCCAAAATTAACTGATGAGATGATTGCTTTAATGAACAAACAATATGGTTTGGATAAACCAGTTTGGCAACAATACCTTACTTACCTATGGAATATTCTTCATGGTGATTTCGGTACAAGTTACCAATCTATTAACCAACCTGTTGGACGTTTGATTTCTCAACGTTTGGGTGTATCGATTCAATTGGGTGTTCAAGCTTTAATTGTTGGATTTCTTTCAGGTATTGTTGTTGGTGCGGCTTCAGCACGTAACAAAAATAACTGGATTGATGGTGTACTTAGTGTTATTTCTACACTTGGTATTTCAGTACCATCATTTATTATCGGTCTTTTCTTATTGGTTACTCTTGGTTTCAAATGGAGCTTTTTCCCACTTGCAGGATGGGGTTCATTTGAACAAACCATTATGCCATCTATTGCCTTGGCAATCCCAGTCTTTGCTCAAGTTACACGTTTCTTCCGTGGACAAATGATTGAAACATTGAGTTCAGATTACATTCAATTAGCAACTGCTAAAGGTTTGAACAAACGTCAAGTGACACGTAAACACGCGTACCGTAACTCAATGATTCCAGTTTTGACTTTGGTTGGTCCTATGGCAGCAAACTTGCTAACAGGTTCAGCTTTGATTGAACAAATTTTCTCAATTCCAGGAATTGGTCAACAATTTGTCACATCTATTCCAGCTAAAGACTACCCAGTAATCATGGGGACAACTATTGTATATGCAATGATGTTGATGGTTGCCATTTTGGTAACAGATATTGTAACAAGTATCGTTGACCCTCGTGTACGCTTGCAGTAAGGAGAATAACATGGCAGAAAAAAATAGAGAATTTAAACTTGTTGGTGTTGGTTCAGCCAGCTCACAAGAAAAAATCGAAAAGCCTGCTCTTTCTTTCATGCAAGATGCTTGGCGTCGTTTGAAAAAAAATAAATTAGCTGTCGTTTCAATGTGGTTCTTGGCTATCTTGATTGTCTTTTCAATGATTTCAGTCGTGTTAGTTCCACGTGATGATGCTAATGCATTTAACACAAAAGAAGTTACAACATATCGTAACCTTCCACCCAAAATTAGCGATAATCTTCCATTCTGGAATGGGACAATTACTTATTCTGGGAGTACAGAAGCAACAGATGTTTATGCTGACCAAGGTGTACCAGAAGGAACAAAATTCATTTTAGGTACTGATAATTTGGGACGTAGTATTGCCAAACGTATTATTGTTGGTGTTCGTATTTCCCTTCTTATCGCAATCGTAGCTACTTTGATTGACCTTTTGATTGGTGTAACATACGGTTTGATTTCAGGTTATGTCGGCGGTAAAATCGATATGATTATGCAACGTATCATTGAAGTTATTTCATCAATTCCTAACTTGGTTATTGTAACAATGCTAGGACTTTTGCTAGGTAATGGTGTCACATCAATCATCATTTCAATTGCTATTGTCGGTTGGACTTCAATGGCTCGTCAAGTTCGTAACTTAACACTTTCTTATCGTGAACAAGAGTTTGTTCTTGCAGCTCGTTCATTGGGTGAAAGTGCGCCAAAAATTGCTTTTAAACATATTCTTCCAAACATTTCAGGGATTATTATTGTTCAAATCATGATGACAGTTCCAAGTGCCATCATGTACGAAGCTGTTCTTTCAGCTATCAACCTTGGAGTGAAACCACCTACAGCATCACTTGGTTCATTGATTACTGATGCCCAAGAATATTTACAATATTACCCTTATCAAGTTATTTTACCAGCCCTTGCTTTGGTATTGATCTCACTTGCCTTCATCTTATTAGGTGATGGACTTCGTGATGCATTCGATCCAAAATCTGGCGATCGTTAGGAGGAAAAACTATGACTGAAGAAACAATTTTACAAGTTAAAAACCTCCGTGTAGATTTCCATACCTATGCTGGGGAAATTAAAGCTATTCGTGATGTCAGCTTTGACTTAAAAGAAGGTGAAACACTTGCCATTGTTGGCGAGTCAGGTTCAGGTAAATCTGTAACAACAAAAACGTTGATGGGCTTGTCAGCTTCAAATGCAGAAGTTACAGGAGACATCGATTTTAAAGGTAAAAAATTAACAGAATTAAAAGAAGACGAATGGATTAAGGTTCGTGGAAATGAAATTGCAATGATTTTCCAAGACCCTATGACAAGCCTTGACCCAACAATGAAAATTGGCCAACAAATTGCTGAACCAATTATGATTCATGAAAAAGTTTCTAAACAAGAAGCTTTAAAACGTGCTTTGGAGCTTATGAAAAATGTCGGTATTCCAAATGCAGAAGAACATATTAATGATTATCCGCACCAATGGTCAGGTGGTATGCGTCAACGTGCTGTTATTGCGATTGCCTTGGCGGCAAACCCAGATGTTTTGATTGCTGATGAACCTACAACAGCCTTGGACGTAACCATTCAAGCACAAATTTTGAATTTGATGAAACAAATTCAAAAAGAACGTAGTTCATCAATCGTCTTTATCACACATGACCTTGGTGTTGTTGCGGGTATGGCTGATCGTGTTGCTGTTATGTATGCCGGTAAGATTATTGAATATGGAACAGTAGATGAAGTATTCTACAACCCACAACATCCATATACTTGGGGGCTTTTGAATTCAATGCCAACAACTAATACTGAAGCAGGAAGCCTTCAATCTATCCCAGGGACGCCGCCAGATCTCCTTAATCCACCAAAAGGTGATGCTTTTGCACCACGTAACGAGTTTGCTTTAGATATTGATTACGAAGAAGAACCACCAATGTTTAAAGTTAGTGATACGCATTTTGCAGCTACATGGTTGTTAGATGAACGTGCACCTAAAGTAACACCACCATTACCAATTCAAAAACGTTGGGCAAAATGGAAAGAGCTTGAAGGGAGAAAAGCTTGATGACTGAAAATAGAAAAAAGCTTGTTGAACTTAAAAATGTATCATTGACTTTTAACGAAGGTAAGAAGAACGAAGTAAAAGCTATTGATAATATCAGTTTTGATATTTACGAAGGTGAAGTTTTCGGTCTTGTTGGAGAATCAGGTTCTGGTAAGACAACCGTTGGTCGTGCTATTTTGAAATTGTACGACATTAATAAAGGTGAAATTGATTTTGATGGCGAAACTATCTCTCACCTTAAATGGAAAGAATTGCACGAATTCCGTAAAAATGCTCAAATGATTTTCCAAGACCCACAAGCTAGTCTTAATGGTCGTATGAAAATTCGTGACATTGTTGCGGAAGGACTTGACATCCATAAATTAGTTAACAGTAAAGAAGAACGTGACCAAAAAGTTCAAGATTTACTTGCTTTAGTTGGACTTAACAAAGACCATTCAACGCGCTATCCACATGAATTTTCAGGTGGACAACGTCAGCGTATTGGTATCGCTCGTGCTCTTGCTGTTGAACCAAAGTTCATCATTGCCGATGAACCAATTTCAGCCCTTGACGTGTCAATCCAAGCTCAAGTTGTTAACCTTATGCAAAAACTTCAAAGAGAACAGGGGTTAACATATCTCTTTATCGCTCACGATTTGTCAATGGTTAAATACATCTCAGATCGTATTGGGGTTATGCACTGGGGTAAAATGCTTGAAATTGGAACATCTGATGATGTCTATAATCATCCAATTCACCCATATACTAAGAGCTTATTGACTGCAATTCCAGAACCAGACCCAGAATCTGAAAGAAATCGTATCCATGAAGAATACGATCCAAGTGCAGAACTAGATGGCCGACCACGTGAAATGCGTGAAATTACACCTGGCCACTTTGTTCTTTGTACAGAAGCGGAAGCAGAAGCTTATAAACAAGAATTATAAGATAAAGAGAAGGGTTTCCTTCTCTTTTTTGCATATCTAAATTTCAGCCTCCAATCGCCCTTTTTACGCCTCCCATGTACCTTTTTCTACAAGCTCCTTAGTCATATTCTCTACTACACCCCGTGA
>CAKPVT010000055.1 GCA_934196125.1 uncultured Streptococcus sp.
CATATATTTTAGGGGACTGTCTTTTATATTCATGACGATGACTATAGAAAAATTCCACCAATAAAGCAATACAAGCCAAAGAAATAGAAGTCCATAGATTTTCCTTTGCAACATTTTGACCTAACCATTGCCATTCCATTTTAACAAATGAAATCATGTTTGGTAGCAGTAATACCATCAAACACACAAAAACATACAATAATATTCTATAAGTCTTTCTCATATTTAATCATTCTATAAACCAAGGTACTTTCTATATTTTCACTGATCTACCACTATCGTTCCTATAAAAGTTCCACAACACCATGACCTAATGTTCCTTAGTTTTCATTGTTCTGTGATACTATCAAATGGTGCCACCTGTATCACTCAAACAGTACCACTTGTATCAAATGATACCATTGTACTTTACGAAGTTTGACTACGTTATTTCAATATGTGAACACTGTTGTTCACTATTAGTGCTATTCATGAATATATACCCTTAGGGCTATATAATTATTACTATTCAAGGATGATTCCTGGAATATACAAAGTCTCATCCCTATAATTTGTTATTTCACGTGTTCCTTCACCGAAAGAATAACCTATTCCAACAATAGGCTTCTGTTGTATAATATATGGTTGGTGATATTTCTTACTTTTGATTTGTTCCAAAGCTACCTTTGACAAATCTTTGTCGTTCGCTGAATACTTGAACTCCATGATATAAATAGTTTTCGGACAGTTTATAACCATATCTATTCTACCATCGGAAGTAGCCACTTCTGATAATGGGCGCATTCCTATCAACGTTAATGCAACATGGAAGAAAGAATGGAAATATCCCTCATTGAATTTCTCTTTATGTATGAGATAGGGTACGCTCTTTATGATACTATTAAGCAGACTGATGAACTCTTTGACATCGCCATTATACAAGCTTTTCTTAACTTGTTGATATGGTATTGGAACATTGTCATCAACTAATATGATTTCCAAGCATCGATTTGACATCTCAATAATCTCATTGACCATATTAGCAATATCAGCAACGATAATGTCTGTTTGCTCCTTATTGAAGTTAGTCTCAATAAGATAATAGTTGTCCCGAAGATATTGAGTGAAATTCTGAAGGAACTGAGCGAATTGATTGATAGAAGAAAACTTGGAAGGAATCAGGTGTTGTCCTTTATCCATACCCAAATGATCTTCAATAATTCCCATAATGGAATTTAGGTAATCCAAAAGTTTTTCACCTTGTTTCAATCTATAGATACCAGTTCTTCTATCTCGGTGAATGGATGTATTGACCAAAGACCAATGTTGCCATCGTGCATCAAGCCATTCGTTTACGTATTCAGATAGTTCAATTTCTAATCTCTTTATTTGCATACTGTCTATTTCTTATAGAAAAAACGGGCTACTACCCTCAACCCCCTAAAATTATTTTAGGGTAGACGAGCATTTTCCTAAATTCATCACTCTTTCAGTCCTCCCTCGACACAAGTCGAAGAGTTTCTAGGCATTGCAGCTAATCCTATTGCGTCAGAATAGAACAATGATTCATTCTGTTTCAACCATATTTCAAATGCTTGTATCATATTGAATATTATTATTAAAAACTTCTACTTGAATGCTGCGATTGTAACAATAATCTCTCGCAAAAAAGTACTTATTTCTTTCAAATCATCAGATTGTACAGGAGTTCCTTTGTAACTTTTTTCTTGTATTTCGTGCAATTTCTCTATTGCGTTAGACATACACCGTATTCTTTTTCTATTCGTGTTCATAAAAGGTAATAGAGATCTAAGCCCTTCGGCTATAGCATCAATACTTTGTATCAACTGCCTGCTAAATGTTATGTCATCTTCAAGGTGCTCTAAATAAGAGTTTGCTTCTGTTGTCAGAGAAAATAAAAGACTTTCTGTTATAGCATCTCTATTTACTGAACCTTGAAAACGTGACATTTTTGTAACAGACATTATGTGTAAGTATAATTGAAGAATATTAAAATATTGAAGATCTTTATTCAACTTATATGTAGCTTCCTTAATCTTATTATCAACACGTTTAGGTTCAGATTCTATTAAATTTTTGACATTCTTTTTTAAAGTCTCTATATCGCTTATTTTTTCATCAATTTCTATACTGTTCTTTTCTAGTGTTGATGACATTTGTTTTAGAAATTCAGTATCATGCTTCCAATTATAGCACGCCAACACGATTGGAGTAAAACCACAAAGCAAGCCTAATATCACCAACCACAAACTTATTGCTCCATTAAATTTGTTTATGATATTGTTTGTTTCTTGCCTAATGTCCCCTTGACTAACTTCAAGATCATGCTCAACCTTTGTCAACATCCTTTGATAGTAATCAACGGCAGCATATAAAGAATCATTTTTCAAAATCATCATTTTCATGGTGTTTGTTACTGAAACGGAGTCAAAGTGCATACCTTCTACCATTGAAACATCAATCTTTGCTTGAGGTATTTTCTGCTGCGCTAGTATAAGACTATCAGACCGAGTAGTTTCTTTGCTGACATCAATCTCTGTGTTAGAGCACTTGATTAAAATGGTAGCAACAAGAATAAACAGTAAGCAACTTGCTACTCCCAAAGCAATACCATGTCCCACCCTATGATATTTTATTAAACCTTCTATATGTTTCTTAAAATCTTTCATGTCAATTATATCTTTCTATTAGCTTATACCCTTTTAAAGTATCATCATAATCATCAGGCAAAAGTTCTTTGGTATCTAAAAGCCTTCCCATGATATAAGATACATTTGGTGCATCTTTTGTCAAAAAGACTTCTTTTAAGCCATTTAAAACGACTTCATCATGTGTAAACATAATGATTTGTAGATCATCTACGCTCTTCTCTACAACATTTTCAAATGATTTATATATAAGGGAAAAAAACAAGTCAATATTGATTGTATTATCAAAGTCACTAGCTGTAAATACATCGTCGATAATTATAGGTGCTATCATATCGTATTTTTTCATCATCATAAATGCTAATGATATTTTTATTGATATGGCGAATAATTTATATCTGAAACTATTGTAAAACAGATGTGGGCTTGTTTTATAAGAGGTTGAAATCTCAGGGCATGTTATTTCCGCAAAGAATCCATTGTTTTTTTCTACAATGCTTATAACCTCCTTGTCACTATTGCCACTTATTTTTGTGAAATCGTTTAATAAAGGAACTACGAAATCATTGCACTTATGTAGATATTCTTCGCAATCCTGCTCGTATTGTTGTTTCAACGAATTCTTAAAATTACGAACAGTTTCCTGGATATTTGAATCTGTAATGAAAACTTTAAAGGTTTGATTTTTCTTCAGAATTTCTCGTTTTAATTCTGAGTCAGCACGGCGTATGATATTTTCTAAAGTACGCTTTGCTACTTTGTTTAAGGCATGAGCTTCCCCAACGTTTGCTTGTTGAAAAGGTGCCAATAACTCATTTAAATAGTTCTGCATTTCTTTGACAAGTATCTCAATATCCGTCATCCTTTCAAGATTACTAAAAGCACGCAACAATCTTGTTCCGCTTAACATGGTAAACTTCTCATAGTTCTGAATTTGTGACAAGTTGGTCTCAAAATAATCTAAAGTAATCAAGAAGTTGTTTTCTGAAAAAAATCTCCCCAGCAGAATTATAGTTTCTTTGTTAGCTAAAAATTTTCCTATCTTTCCACTTTTCTCATCTGTTTTGATTGGGTGTTTTGCCAGAAAATCTTGAAGTAATCCTATTTTCCCTAAATATCTAGTATAATTAGAAAATCCTTGGCAGGATATTCTCAAAATATCATTCTGCAAGGTTTCTATATTGTATGTTTCATGTTCTATTGTTGGCAGTTCTAAGTCTTTGTCTATTTGAATTTTTAATTCGCCTTCCAACTCATCTATCAAGGATTTTACCTCATATAAACCGATATTGTTTATATATGTCTTTTTCAAGTCATGTTGCATGCATATTTCTCTCAAATCCTTCTCACTACAGAAAAAAGAAGACATATCAACAATGCTGCTATTTTTCAGGCGAGCACTATTTGTGGCGATTTTTACATACCCACCATTTTTCTTTTGTGTATTTAGCTCTGCTCGAACGTCAATTTCAGTCATAGACATATTTCCATAAGGCAGATAATTTTCCACATTAGTTATACCTCTAACAGCCATTGCACTGATGGGGGATATATTGAAAATATATTCAAGAGCAGTAAAGATGCTAGTCTTTCCTGTGCCATTTTTTCCAACAGCGAAGACAGAAGAGCAATTGCCTTGTTTTCCAGACGCCATATCTAATAGATAGGGGTGTGTATGTTCTGATTTATATTTGCGAAAGTTTTTTATTGTCAGATTTCTAATTCTATTATCCTTATATATTTTGTAACTTCCCAACTTACTGCTCCAATCAATAGGTTTAGTGGAAGAATTGCCCATTTGTAATTTCTCATAAAAATGAGTAGCATTAAAATGACCTTCTTTTAGCACTAAATGACAAAACACAAGAACTTCCTTTGAATTATGGTATTCTTCGGATAATCTCTTTAAATATTTATCTATCAAATAACTCATATATAATTTCAGAATTTAATAATTTGTCCAAAAGCATTATTGCTTTTGCATTTTTATTTCCCTTACATTCATCTATCATCGTCTTTACTGGTGACAATAGAGGATTACCTTCAATATCTTCTTTTGCTTTAGACAAATCTTTTGTAACTATGATATCTGAAAGCATATTAAGAAAGGCAATACTGTCAGAAGCTAATAGTTTACTATCGTGGTCTTGCACTTCAGCTTTCAGTGCATCTTCTTCTTTCGGTATTTCTTGGAGGTTTTTCTGAAGACTAATTTGGTTATATTGATTTCTTAGATAACAAGTATATAAGCTATCCATCATATGGCTTATATTATCGGATAACACCAACTTTTCTTCTATCATAAAATTAATAAGTTTCTTTACTTTATCTGACAATTTTATGCTGTTCTGTTTTTGTTTGCTCTTTGGTGCATCCACATGCTCTTTGAAATATAGATTTAAAAACAAAAAGGCAGGAAAACTATCTTCAAATTTATTGTTCCAATTTACGAGCGAAATTAGACTTTGAGTTATTTGATTGGTTATGGTGTTTGGTAATACAAGACCTTCTTTCAGTTCTTGATCCAACAAATCCTTGTTCGTTGAAATATAGTCATCTGTAATTTTTATAAGGAAAAGTTTTTCCATACGCTCCGTAATGGAAACATCCTCATTATCTATTGTTGTACAAAGTTGAAAAGAGGAATCCTTATATTTGATAAAAATGTTTTCTTCGCAATAGTTGCCTAATTGGTATTTATCAAACACCCAAGATATTAAATTTTCAAATAATCTTTTATCCAATTTGTTGTAACCTATATGAATGGTTAGTTTATTGAGATAGTAGAGGTAAAATCTGCACCAATTTCCAATGAAATCATGTTCATTTTCTCCAGAGCGCATAGCTCTTACCCATATTTTACCATTATTTTCCGTATTTACAGTAATATATTGTGGTACTATCGTGGCTCTATCGATGTATTTGTCAACCCATGCATGAATTTTTAGAAAATCTTGTTGGCGAGGTGCTTTACTATATAAAGTTAGCACATTCTTAATAGAAGAAAATGTATGACCGTATTTCAATCTCTCGTTGTCCAAGACGATGAAATCTCTGTTCATTTTATCTATCATCACACATTGAAGATAAATTAAACTGGTAAGTTCTTCCTCTAAATTGCCTTGACATTGAGCGATATATTTTTTCTGCATAGCATAATAATAATCTTCATATTCAAACTTGGAAGGCAAAAGTTCTTGCTCTCTTAGTTTATGGACTGTAGAAACGAAAATGGCACCTTTCTTTTCAACAAGATCTTCAGATAGCATGTTATTTATAATAGAATATGCTTCTGCTGCGTTTTTTGTTCCTATGACTTGTTCTAATGTATTATGTTTCACAGAAAAAGAGAATTCTGTCATTCCAAATATTTTATTTAAAGCATCATCTAGAATATTTCTCTTTTCCAAAAAGGCAAGAATCGAGCATATATAATTATACCAGATACATAGTACTCTATAATATGCATTATCTTTTCCTCTGTCATCATATAGGGTGGAAATATCATTTTTTACAAGATTCCATATTTTCTGGCATTCGATATTTCTCCACTCAATTGTACCATCTAAATCTTCTTGCGAAATATCATAAGCTGTTATAGAAGATATAGTTAAACGATTACCTCGTATATAGAAACGTATTTTTCTTAATTCACCAGTTGATCCTATATTCCAACCAAACTCAAAACAGCCTCGTCCATCTTGATCTATCTCAATTGCCGTTATTTTATATGTTTTCTTCGTCCTGTTATACAATTCGGCATAGAAATTACTGATATCTTGTGGTGAGTTATATGGCAGTTCTATTTCCAATGCAGGAAACTCTATCTCAAAGGGTGCATATTCTTCACAAAAACATTCAGCTAATGATTTTACAAAATAATGACCATATACTCTTGGTTGGATACTTGCCTTTAAATTGTTTTCAAAGGATAAGGATGCTTCTGAGGCTTTAACACAGCATATTGGAATAATGTTGATATTATCATTATACGATTTTATAAGATTATAATAATAACTAAATGTGGAACCAAAATAGATAGCATCATCCATCAATATAATGATCTTTATGCCAGACCATTTTATAAACGGAAGCGCAATCTCTGTAAATATGTACAACTTATCCCAAATAGACGACAACTGTGGTTTTACCATATCCAGCAATCTTGGTGTCTTACGTGAAATCGCACATAAGAACACTTTGCCATTTGTCATTTCTTCTGGTTTGATATTGTTTACAATATTAATTAAGTTTGTACAAAATGCACCAATCACGTTGTCAAACGATTCATGTCCTTTGATATTTTTTCTCTTTGGATATTCCATAATCTCATATATCTTATAAAATGGGCAGAACCTCCAACCCCTAAAACAAACTCATTATAGGGTAGAGGAACATTTCCCAAAATTCATCACTCTTTCAGCCCCTCTCGACATCAGTCGAAGAGCATCTCGGCATTGCAGCATATGTTCCAATCACCCCATAACATACCAACGGTATGAGAAATGCAATCGCCATACTCCCCGTAGTATCCGCAATATACCCCA
>CAKPVT010000056.1 GCA_934196125.1 uncultured Streptococcus sp.
TGCAAGATAAACTTGAAGTGATGAACAAATCACCTCAAAAGAAGGTTGTAACCCATCGCTTCGAGCCAACCTCAAAAAATGTTCTTCTTTTCATTGGTGGCTTGGTCTTATCTCTTGTTATCTCCATCTGGGGCAACCTCACCCAATGGCGAACGCACCAAGATTGGGAGGAGGCTGACTTGAAATATCGAGCTTTGAAGATGGTGCTCCCATCTGAAGACCCTAATGTTATGTTCATTGAGAAGTATTTCAATGTGCAAAGAGATGAAAATATGATTGATAAGCTAAGAAACAGAGTTGGAGTTTATGAAGATTCTGTCTATCAACACCACAAAATGGTTGAGATTGCATTCTATAAAGATAGTATTGCCAGACAACTTATTGAAGAATCAAACAGAATAAAAATGCAGATAGATAGCAACAAATGTAAGTAAAAGGTTTATTTTTGTATTATTATGAAAAGCATGACCATGTGTAACAGATTTTAAATATTCTTCTAAAATTACTTTGTTTGAGGAGTCTTGGAATCATGAAATGGGGTAGGACATGCCTTGATGTAAGGTATGCCCTACCAACTGCTTCCTGTCACTTCTCTCACCTTTCCATAGAAAGGTCCTAATATCCTTAATCTATTTTTACCATATAGTTTTGTACTTTAATTCCCGCAGTTACTAGCTTTCTGTATTGAAGTTGGGGTAAACCTGAGGTAAACTTGCGGTAAACCTGTTACGGAGAAATACCTGATAGAACACAGCTATTCTAAGTGTTGCAAAGTCCGTAGTGGATATCTGCGTCGGATTTCTTAAGCCTTGTGCCCATATATGAGTATAGTTGGTGACATTTCCAAACTAAGTTCTAAAACTCAGTATGTTTAATCAAAGCGTTTTACGTTACTGAATTTTATAGGCAAGGTGTAACTTATATTTACAGGAGTCCCATCTGCCAATTTCCCAGGTGCCCATTTTGGACACTTCTGTAATAATTGTACTACTTCTTTGGCAAAAGCCTTTTGTTTTGGTTGAGACAATATTTTTATATGGTCTACAGTACCTTCTTTTGTAATAACAAAAGAGACAACGACTTTTGCATTTTCTGTTTCATGTTCTGTAGGGTATGTTAAATTCTTTGAAACCCACTCTAAGAACTTTGTGAAATCATATCGTCCCTTGAACTTGGGTGATGTGGCGTTTGGGGGTAAAGTTTCAATGGTTGGCAATCCTTGCTTATAAGTCACATCGGATTTGATAGAGAAAATATATACAATCCCCAAAGCGCAGATTACAGCAAATGTGATTGCTACTGCATATTTTCGTAAGTGATTTTGCTGTTTATTTCCAAGGAAGTAAACATCATTGTCATTATTCTTCATTTTCATAATAATCTCCTAGTTTTTAAATTTATTTCAATCATCGACTTTAATGATTTTAACGCATCCCGAGAAGCATTTAATATAAATTCACCTGGAATTGAAGAACAAGAAAGAATTAATTCTTGAGCAGGTACATTTATACTATATATATACTTACTATTGATAATAAGACTTTTTCCTAGTCGTATAAATATTTGAGATTCTAAACCTAATTGGGTTTCCAATTGTTTTTCAAAAGAAGAAAGATTGAAAGAAAACACATGTTTACGTCCATCAATTAAAACCATAGTAGAGTAACTTCCTTCTGATGATATATAAATAATGTCAGATGCGATGACTCGTACCAAAACATTACTATTTGACAATATTACGTAATTGTGTTCCATTCAATAATCTTATTTTTTTGCAAAGTTAGTATTTTTTTTTGAGTATGCAAAAAAAAGTCTATTTAATTTTATTAAAAACCCCTTTTGATTTATAAAATGAACAATATTAAAGACGAAATAGAAAATCTTCTACAATATTTATGTTGGAAAATGATTTTGTAAAACAAGGTAGTGTTTTTGTGAAATGCCGTTTAAAATCTTTGCTCATTTGGGTAACTCGTTTTATCTTTGCAGTTAAAATGGCGAAAATAGTTTCGTCATTGATTTAATATCAATAATAATATGAAGACAAAATCTATGTTGCTAAAAGCACAAAAGTTAACTCCTAAGGAGATGGGATTTGTTGAGGGTGGCACTAATGAAGCCGATAAGACCCTTGATGGTGGTACTTTAGATGAAGTAATTATTACGCCTCGTAATTAAGGCGTTTTGTAACAAAAAAGACAAGCTTATACATATTTTTTACGTGTGAGCTTGCCTTTTAATTAAAAACTTTTATTCGTATGAAAAAATATAAGGCAGAAGCTCCTATTTGTACAATAGGAAAAATAAGAAAAATTCTTTCCGACATAGGCATTCTCCTTTTAGAACAACATTTAATACATGACAATTTTAGTTCTTGTCGTGTAACCTTTGGTAATAATGGACTTGATAAATTAAATATAGGGACAAATGGCAAAGGGCGTACATTCGAATACTCTTTGGCAAGTGGGTATGCGGAGTTTATGGAACGTTTGGAGAATCATTTACTTCTAAATTCAAAGAAAATGTTGACAGATAAAACATTCAATATTTTTGCAGTTGAAAAAGAAGAAAGCAATCAGAATTTTCTCTATGACCAAAAAGAGAGAAAAGTATCTTTCCGTAAAATCTCAAAAGATTTTATGGAAGATTTTATCCGTATGTGTGGATTTGATTCTGTAGATGAACTAAATGCCTATATTGCTTCTTATATGCCAGATATAAGACCTTTGGTTGTCCCTTTTTATGATGTGAAAAACAAAGTGGAGATAGAAATTCCTATTGAATTTTCTTTGTTATTAACTGGGTCTAACGGTATGGCTTCAGGAAACACTCCTAAAGAAGCTATACTGCAAGCATTATGTGAGATTTTTGAACGTTATGCCATAAGTGAGATTTATTGGAATGAATATACACCACCAACAATCCCATTCTCTTTTTTCTCAGAAACAGAAATTGGTAAAACTTTAAGTCTATACCAAAAAGAAACAGGTAATAAGGTAATAATAAAGGATTGTTCTTTAGGTAAGGGTATTCCTGCTATTGGTTTAATCATTATAAATGAGGCAGAGCAACTGTATAACTTCAAGTTGGGCGTAGATTTCATTCCTACTGTAGCTTTGGAACGATGCTTCACAGAAATCCATCAAGGGAGAAACTCTTTTGAAGGTTTATCTTTCAAGTTTATTAAGACTAAGAGTATAGGCGCAGAAGAAAAGAAACTTGCGGAAAGAAATTTAATGAAGATATTTATTAATGGTACTGGCTTTTGGCCAATGTCTGTATTGCAAGGAGAAGAAACTTACGAGTTTAAGGGATTTAATCACTTGTTAGGAGAGTCTAATTCTTACGACCTTAAGTATTCTATAAATCTTATAGAAAGCATGGGATATAATGTGTATATACGCAATAATTCATTCTTAGGCTTTCCTGCATACTATGTTGTTGTGCCAGGAATGAGTCAAATAATAAAGACAAATCCTTTTGTCTCAATTTATAAACCTTCTTTTGTAGATTTTTCTTTAATAAACAAGTTGGGGAGCGTTACTGTAGATATGGCTAAAAAAATATTTATGGCGATTGATGAAAACTATAAAATTCTTAAAGAAGAAGGGTTTACTTTGAATCGAGTTTTTGTCTTTAACACAAATGAAGACTTGAAGGATTTAACGATAGAAATGTTAGGTGCTTTGCTGGCACTTTATTTAAGAGATGACATAAATGCCATAAAATATTTGGGGTTATACCTAAAGGGAAAAGATAAGAAAAAGTATTCTTATTATTATGCTTGTCTTGATTATCTAAAGTTCCAACACACTTCCTGTTCTCCAAAGCATATTCTTGATGTTCTTTATGGACATGAAATGGTGAATGAAATTGTTGGAGATTTGGGAGATAGAAATTCAATTTTTCAGTACTATCATTTTCCCAATTGTCCAAATTGCGAAAAATGCAAGTTAAAGAATGAATGTAAGCAACAGATTATGGTGCAGATTAATGAGCGCATAAATCAAAGTTCTGCATTTCTAAATCAAAAGCAAGTTCAATTTGACATAGAAAATAATCAAGAATAATATGAACACTATGCATAATATATTATACAAACTAATTGTATTCTTTATCATACTAATATGTTTTGGTACAAAGTCTTTTGGGCAGAATTTTCATGGTCGAGTTCTTGACAGTGAAGATTTTCCCATATATTCTGCTGCGATTATAGCACAAGATGGCAATAGTAAGACTATTGCTACTTGTGTTACAGATACTTGTGGCTCCTTCTCTTTTTTTGATTTGCCTATCCCATATAAGCTAATTGTAAGTCATTTAGGGTATAAAAGCACGACTATTGTGGATTCTGTCAAAAATCTTACTATAAGATTGGAAGACGCTGCAACATCAATAGATGAAGTTACTGTAAAAGGTAACTTGCCAATGCGTGTAAACGAGCTTGGCGCATTACAGTATGCAGGAAATCAAATATTACAACATCATCCAGTTAGAAATGCTCTTGATATGCTTGATGAAATTTCTGTGATACAAAGAGTCGGCAACGAATACTCGATTATAGGAACGACATCGTTTAGTTTATTAATTAATGGTAAAAGCAAAGGAATGAGTCAAGAACAAATATGTACTTATTTGTCTTCATTGTCCCCAAATCGGGTTAAGAATATTGAAGTATATTATAATTCTCCTACAAAATTTGGTGTACGAGGTGCTTCTGTGAATATTTCATTAATAGAAGAAAAGGAAAAATCGTTTAAAATAACAAGTGAACTGTATGAAGAAACAATAACAAGACATAATTTATCCGAAAAAATGGGTGTCAATATCGGTCTTTTAAATAAAAAACTTTCACTATATCTAAGCTATGATGGAGGTTACGCTAAAAAAAAATCGATAAACAATCTGTGCTCGAACCACTATATTCAAGAGAATCTTTTTCATGTAACACAAGAGGATGTTAGAAGAAGCAATACCTTTAGTAATAATTTGTTTGTAGATGCTAATTATTTGTGTGCAGATAAAAGTTCTCTTTCATTTAGTTACATATTACAAGAAGAACTACCTAAGGTAAATTCTACAGCAGCAACAAATATTAATGCCCAATCTCAAAATAGTAAATTATTTACAAGAACCCCGACATGGCTACATAATGCAAATTTATCCTTTTTGCATGATAATATGGAAATAGGCACTAATGTTACTCTATATACTCAAAAAGAAAATCAGCTTTTAGAAAAAGTGGAGGAAAACAAAATAGACGAAACATATAAGCAAAACTCTAATAAATATGAGGTTTATATGAATGGGGAAAAGCTAATTATGGGAGGAAATTTTATTTTTGGGATAAAAGGATATATTGTCTCAACATCTAGTGAAAAAAAATATGCCATAGGAGAGTCTTCTAATGACTTACTATATTTTGTGCAGAAAGAGCAAACCGCACAAATCCATATGGGATATAGGCATTCTTTATCTAAAAAAGGATTTCTAAACATATCCTTAGGAACAGAGTATTTTCACTCAACATATGCGAAAAATCACGAACACGAAAAAAAACTTTGGAGCCAATGGCAAGTATATCCATCTTTGACGTGTGTTTATAGACCTACTTCAAGAAGTGTTTTGCAATTGAGCTTGAATAGTGAAAAGCGGTATCCTACATATTGGACAACAGCTGCAAATCGAGTATATATGAATACTTACTGTGCTAGTGATGGTAATACAGCGTTAAAGCCATATGTAAAATATAGTGGTAATTTGAATTATATAATAAAATCAAAGTATATATTTGGTATATTTGCAGAAACAAGTCCTAATTTTTTTACACAAAATATGATTTTAAATCGCACGGAGTTATTGGCCGTGTACAAATACTTGAATTTCTCGCAAAATTATCGTTATGGTCTTATGGCTATTATTCCTGTAAAGTGGACTCCGAATATATCATCTAAGTTTACAACGATGGCTTTCAATATGCATCAAAGTGGAAAGGTTGAAGATGATTTTTCTTTTAATAAGAAAAAGACCTCAGGAATATTAAGGCTAACTAATAATTTTGTGCTGTTTAGAAAAAAAATAAATGTAGAATTTTCGGGATGGTATCAATTTCCTATAATACAAGGTATGTATGATGTTTCTAGAATGTGTTCTACATCTATAGGCTTTACATGGTATACTGGCTTGGAAGGTTTGACTTTCACATTTAGGGGTGAAGATATTTTTGATACATACAGAATGAAGACAAAATGTAATATAGACAATATGAACTATGCTTTCAACAATAAAATAGATATGAGGATGTTTTCTTTGACTATACGTTATAAATTCAAAGATTATAAAGAAAAGAAAAAGAAAACATTGGATTCCTCACGATATGGGCTGTAAGAATACATTTCCTTTGTATAAGCAATATGACTCCATGCAATGCGGAATAGCCTGCTTGCAAATGGTATGTAAATATTACGACAGAGAATACACTTTAGATTCTCTGTCGAAACTTTGTTTTGCTACAACAGAGGGGGTGTCTCTGCTAGGCATCAATGAGGCAGCAAATGCTTTAGGGTTACATACAACATGTGCAAGAGCTACAACTGGGACATTGAATAATGCACCACTACCATGCATTCTTCATTGGAACCAAAACCATTTTGTAGTTTTATATAAGATAAAGAAAGGTAAGAAGTTCTATGTCGCTGACCCAGGAAAGGGATTGGTGACTTACAATCTTGAAGAGTTCAAGCAGCATTGGATAAGCACAAAATCTAATAGTGAGGACAAGGGCAT
>CAKPVT010000057.1 GCA_934196125.1 uncultured Streptococcus sp.
TTTGAATTCAGGAATCAGGTTGCTTATTCATTTTATTATTTCACTGTTTACTTGACAGGGAGCTGTTCAAAACCAAGGCAGGCTATCCTAGCTTGATTTTTTAATTATTTGAGGATCAATGCATTAACCAAAATCGTAGTCTTTCACGACCTCAATGCTTGTGATGGTAACATCAGTCATTGGTTTATCATTGTCATCAGTGTCAACCGCAGCGATTTTATCAACTACATCCATGCCATCAATAACTTGTCCAAAGACAGTATAGTTTTTGTCTAAGCTTGGGTTACCGCCGTTAGCATAAGCATCAATAATCGATTGAGGATAATTATCTGATGAGAGTTGGCTTGATTGGTCATCTGAATTTTGGTTGATGAAAAATTGGCTACCGTTGGTATCAGCACCAGCATTTGCCATGGCAAGAGCGCCACGAATATTATAGAGGTAGGGTGAAATTTCATTGACAAATCCATTCCCTGAGTCAATACTCTTGTCTTTACCATTCCAGATAGATTGACCACCTGTGCCATCTCCGTTAGGGTCACCTGATTGAATCATGAAATCTGAAATCACACGGTGAAATAGCAGACCATCATAATAACCGTCCTTAGCGTGTGTGAGGAAATTCTCGACCGCCAAAGGCGCGTATTTTGGAAAGAGTTTTAAAGTAATATCTCCCATAGAAGTGTGCATAATAACTTCTGCTTCGTCATCTGCGACGTCTGTTGATAATTGAGGAAAGGCAGATTGGTCAGCACTCAAAGCTTTCTTTAATTCTTTTTGGTAAGCTTTTGATGAGGATGCGCTGGCGCTTGCTGAAGCAGAAGCAGCGGCTTCTGAAGAACTAGCCGCTATTTTTGCATCGACATAATCATCACCCCGAATAGCGCGTGTAATGCTTTCACAACCAGATAAACTAGCTAGGCATAATACCATTAATCCAAAAGACCAAATTTTTTTCATGTTGCCTCCTAAACAGCTCAAAATCATCAACAGCTTGTGGATATTCTGGTGATAACACGTGTGCATAATCATCATTTGAAATCAACTTATCCACAAGTTTATAGTAATAGAAGTGATATTAGTTATTCTATTTTATCATATTTTTATCGAAATAACCTAAAAACTTAAAAAATGTTATAATAAGGTTATGGCAAAATCAAAAAGTAGAAAAAAAGGTCGTAAATCACGGCGACCAACAAAAGCAGAAATAAAAAAACAGAAAGCACTGCAACGTTTTATTTTGGCAATTGTGATAGCTGTTATTTTTTTCTTTGCGATTGCTCGTCTAGGAATTTTTGGTATAACAGTTTACAATATCGTCAGATTCGTGGTGGGAAGTTTGGCTTACTTCCTAATGTTTGCGGTACTTATCTATTTAATTGGATTTAAATGGTTTCATAAACAGACAGGGCTTGTCGGTGGTTTTGTGGTGACAATGATTGGGTTGTTGCTTGGATGGCATGCTTACCTATTTTCATTGACAGCTTATCGTGACAAGGAAGTCTTTTCAACAACAGCTCGCTTGCTTTATGGTGACATTATCAATTTTAAAGTAAGTAAGTTTGTTGGTGGAGGAATGCTTGGTGCTGTTCTTTATAAGCCCGTAGCCTTTCTTTTTTCAAATGTTGGCACATTTCTGATTGGGGCGTTGTTTATCATCTTGGGGCTCTTTTTGATGAGTCCGTGGGAAGTTTACGATATTGTAGACTTCTTTAAAGAAAAAAACCAAGAATGGGCTGCTAAAAACGAAATTAGAGAGCAAAAACGTTTTGTAAAACGAGAAGAGAAAAAAGCACTTGCTGAGCAAAAACGTCAGGAAAAAGCTCAAAAAGAGGAAGAAGAACGCTTGGCTAAAATGACTGTTGACCAAGAAACAGGAGAAATTTTAGAGAATCCTACTGACAATGAGACTTCGCTGTTTGATAATCTTCCAGAAAATGACTTACCTACTGAACCTGAAATTTTGGCATATGACTACACTTTGGACGGTCTAGAAGAATCGCCACTTGAAGATTATCCGACAATGGATTCGGCACCATCGCAAGAAGTTGCGCAAGCTATGCTTGATGAAGAAGATGACGGCGAACCGTTAGAAGTTGATTTTACGGCGAAAGCAAATCTTTTTTATACACTACCAACGATTGACTTATTTGCACCAGATAAACCTAAAAATCAGTCTAAGGAAAAAAATCTCGTTCGCAGAAATGTCAAACTCTTAGAAGATACATTTAATAGCTTTGGTATTGATGTCAAAGTTGAACGTGCGGAGATTGGACCGTCTGTTACGAAATACGAAGTCAAACCAGCAGTTGGGGTGCGTGTTAACCGCATTTCAAATTTGGCTGATGATTTGGCACTTGCTCTTGCCGCTAAAGATGTTCGTATCGAGGCACCAATTCCAGGAAAATCGTTGATCGGAATTGAAGTTCCTAACTCAGAAATTGCAACGGTAACCTTCCGTGAACTTTGGGAACAAGCAAATACAGACCCTAATAAATTATTGGAAGTGCCACTTGGTAAGGCTGTTAACGGGACAGCACGTACTTTTGACCTCGCTCGTATGCCACACTTGCTTGTCGCTGGTTCAACAGGTTCTGGTAAATCAGTTGCCGTTAATGGGATTATTGCAAGTATCTTGATGAAAGCTCGCCCAGACCAAGTCAAATTCATGATGATTGATCCTAAAATGGTTGA
Organism: uncultured Streptococcus sp.; assembly: GCA_934196125.1. Taxonomy (GTDB): domain Bacteria; phylum Bacillota; class Bacilli; order Lactobacillales; family Streptococcaceae; genus Streptococcus. The sequence goes on from CAKPVT010000057.1 coordinate 2,695, forward strand.
ATTGTCAGTTTATAATGATATCCCGCATTTGCTAATTCCTGTGGTAACCAATCCACGTAAGGCTGCAAGAGCACTTCAAAAAGTGGTTGATGAAATGGAAAATCGTTATGAACTCTTTAGTCATTTTGGGGTGCGAAATATCGCAGGCTACAATGCTAAAGTTGAAGAATTTAATGCGCAATCTGAGCAAAAACAAATTCCTTTACCATTGATTGTAGTTATTGTTGATGAGTTGGCTGACTTGATGATGGTTGCCAGCAAAGAAGTGGAAGATGCGATTATTCGTCTAGGGCAAAAAGCGCGTGCTGCAGGTATTCACATGATTCTTGCCACACAACGTCCGTCTGTTGACGTCATTAGTGGTTTAATTAAGGCTAATGTGCCGTCACGTGTTGCCTTTGCCGTATCATCAGGGACAGATAGCCGTACCATTTTGGATGAAAATGGTGCTGAAAAACTTCTCGGTCGTGGTGACATGCTTTTCAAACCAATTGATGAAAATCACCCAGTTCGCTTGCAAGGCTCTTTCATTTCTGATGATGATGTGGAACGCATTGTTGGCTTCGTTAAAGACCAAGCTGACGCAGATTATGATGATAGCTTTGACCCAGGTGAGGTTTCTGAATCAGATTTGAAATCTGGTGGTGGCGCCCAAGAAGGTGACCCACTCTTTGAAGATGCCAAAGCTTTGGTACTTGAAACACAAAAAGCAAGTGCCTCAATGCTCCAACGTCGTTTGTCTGTTGGATTTAACCGTGCCACCCGTTTAATGGATGAATTGGAAGCAGCAGATGTCATCGGACCAGCCGAAGGAACAAAACCACGTAAAGTTCTGATGACTAACCCAAATCCAGAAGCATAATAAAAAACGTTAGCTCAATTGGCTAGCGTTTTTTATGTAATCGTAAAAATTAAAATCAGTATCATAATGTAAAAGAGAAAAGTCAAAATAAAACCAGAGCGCCAGAAAAATTTCCCAAAACGGCGGTAAGAAAAAGAATGATCTCTCTTAAGAAAAGTTACCGTTAAAATAATAGCGAGTAGTGACAGACAAATCAAATAATAAAAGAAAATACTACTCCCTAAAAATTTATTTCCCACCAATCCGATTTCAAAAGCAAAAATCGGAAAAGCAACGTCGGTAAATAGAATGCCAAAACGTTTTAATTTGAAAAATGTCACTAAAATATAAGCAAAAATTGGTGTCAAAAACACAAACGAGAAAGAAAATAATTTGTACATCATCATACTTTATATTTTATACTGAAACCTAAAAGATGTAAATGATTTGAGGGCTTTTCCTAAAATTTAGTTTGACTTTCTTTGTCAGTAAAAATGGACGTCGATAATTTAACGTGGAATGGAAATAGATTATTAGGAAAATCAATAGTGCTTGACGAAAAAATAGCTTGAAAGTGCTTAAAGTTGATAACAGTTAGTAAAAGTTGTCAAATCAAGAATTTTTAAGAAAATAAAAATGCAATGTAAGTGTCTAGAGTTTTGGGAAATGAAAAATAAATAGAGAAAACCAAGGAGGAACAGAGAAATCTGTTCCTCCTTTTTTCTGTTTCTACATCAAAACGAAAGGACACAAACTAATGGCTGATGAATTAGAACTTGTGATGGATATTGAAACATTAGAAATTTTTGAAGTCAAAACTTCTGATGACAACAGTAAGAATGATTTAGCATCATCAGAAGAAGTTATCGAAAAAGTCTCTGAAGAAAAGAAATCATCACATAATAACCATTATTTCCAACCAGCTAGTTTGCTTTGGAAAGTTGTCAAAGATGGCGTTATACATGAACTAAAACCTAGAAATAAGCATGGGACGTATCCCTATCACCGATACGTTCCTGGGAAATGGGGACGTGTTAGTCAGTTAACACAAGAAGAAGCTTTGTGGTTAACTTTAGACTTGAATCCTGATTTGATGAGTTATGTGTGAGATGTGAATATTATAAAACACCTAGAACTTAGCTAGGTGCAGGAGGTGTTGAATGAAAATTTTCTTAAGAATTTTTACTAAAGTGACCATCTTTACTTTTTTAGGGTATGCCCTATTGATGATTGGATTGGTAGGTGGTGGTCAAACCTTATTGTCCTTAATGTTAATTAGTTTCATTGCAACCGTCCTGATTTATTGTTGTACAGTTATTGAATCATTTTTAAAACAAAGAAAAAGATCCAATAAGCAACAGTAATGAAGAAAAAGCTATTCTCAAACAGAGAATGGAGAACTCAAATGCAACATGAATTGAAAGGATTGAAAATACTAAGTGACAAATGAGCCCGTTGATTATTTTTAATATTAGTTTTGCTATGGTCTTTTATGTCCTGTTTATTATTCGCTATTATCGCAGAGAACCCTCAGGACTTGTTTTAATTCTCTTTGTGATGAATATGGCCACATCTCTTTACTTGATTTTTAAACACTTTGGACTGTTCTAATAAACTTAAAGACCAAAATTAGCTTTAGTATTGAAATACTAAGATACAAAAGAAAGGACAAGATATGACACTGATTGCTAAATTCACCAAAAATATGATGATTAGTGAGCTGATGCAAGAAACAGGCTGGTCACGAGAAAGAGTCGTTAAGGCACTGGAGTTGATGGTGGCAGAAAAGACAATTTGTATTGCCGAAAATGGCAACTTGAGCTTAAGAGTTTTTGAAGGGGTGAGATAATGATTGGATTAGAACAATTTTCAGCCATTACGCTAGAGCAGATGCAGACATCTGAACGCTTTTTCCCGATGGCTTGGGTGCTGTGGGAGGATACTCATTATCAAAAGCTTAAGTCAGACTGCAAGGTATTGTATAGCATGATGAAAAATCGTTTAGAACTCTCTGCTAAAAATGGCTGGGTAGACGAGGCAGGTCGTGTTTATATTGAATTTTCCAATGCAGAAATCCAACGGTATTTTAACTGCTCCAAACCGACGGCAATCAAACTGAAAAAAGATCTGTCAGACTATGGCTTAATTTATGAGTATAGTCAATTCTCAAATGCCGATGGTCAATTGGCTAACCGTATTTACATTGGTCAAGTTATGACTTATGATGCTGAAAAGTACAAGCAAGAACGCTTAGAACGTCAAGAAAAAGCCTTTCAAAAACGAATCGAAAAACGTCAGAATAGACCCCGTAAAAATAATTTACGGGGGGTGTCAAAAGATTTAACGGGTGCGGTTAACGATTTTGACTCGAATTATAAAGACTCTAGTAAAACTGATTCTAGTAAAGATAATTATAGTTCTAGAAAGCCTGAGAAAAATTCTGACGAATTTTCACAGTCTGCTGAAACTAATCAGTCATTATCACAAAATCAATCAACTCCATTTGTTGAACAAAAGTATTATTCTCTTTTACAAGTGATTGCTGATAAATACAATGGGCAAATGTTTGGGTTTCCTGATGTTTTAACAATGACTCATAACCAGAAAATGAAAATTGGACAATATTTAGCAAGTGGCTATGTAACAAGTGCTGAAGTATTAAACATGATTGAACGTATTCCGAAAGATAGCACTTCTCCATTAGCGTATTTGCTGAAATCACTAGAAAACTTAAAACAAGAACGACTGTATGAGCAAAAAGAGATTGCGCATCGCAATGCTGAAAATTATTATGCGATGCGCCAACAAAGGAGAAGTGATGAATAATGTTGATTTGATTGGTCGATTGACCAAAAAGGCAGAACTTTATCAAACACCAGATAAGCGTATTTACGCTCGCTTTACTCTAGCGATTAATCGTAAAAAGAAAGCAGGTGGTGCAGGAAATGATGCTGATTTCATTCCTTGTATCATCTGGGGAAAAGCAGCAGAAAACCTTGTTAATTGGACTGCTAAAGGAACACTTATCAGTTTGGAAGGTGAAATTAGAACAAGAAATTATGAGAAAGATGGTCAAAAGCACTTTGTTGTTGAAGTTTGGTCAAATTTCTTCCAAGTTCTTCACAAACCTAACCAAGAAAACTAGAAAGAATTGCTTGACCTGGGCAGGTCACTAAACTACCTCTGTTCTTTGATAACTGAATAGCCACCACTGCCCTGATTAGCAGTGATCTAAGCATA
>CAKPVT010000058.1 GCA_934196125.1 uncultured Streptococcus sp.
ACAGCACAGCACAGCACAGCACAGCACAGCACAGCACAGCACAGCACAGCACAGCACAGCACAGCACAGCACAGCACGCTGATTATGTAAAATTCAGTGTTTTTTGTCAACCTCTGAAAAAGACTTTTTCACAGAATTGTGGGGAGGTCTTTTGTTATGCCTAAAAATAACGCTTTCCCACAAGAATTAGTAAACACTATTCATTTAGGAGACACTATTGAAACATTAAAACAATTACCCGAATCCTCTGTTGATGTTATTTTTGCAGATCCTCCCTATAATATGCAACTAGAAGGAAATTTAAAACGCACTGATGGAAGTGTGTTTCAGGGCGTAGATAATGCAGAGTGGGATAAATTTTCAACTTTAGAAAAGTATAAGAAATTCACGAGAGATTGGTTGATAGAAGCTAAAAGAATTTTAAAGAAAGATAAATCATCTTTATGGGTTATTGGCTCTTTTCAAAATATTTATATTGTAGGAGACGTTTTACAAGAATTGGGCTTTTGGATTATCAACGATATAATTTGGTCAAAGACTAATCCTACTCCAAATTTCATGGGGACAAAATTCACCAATAAGCAAGAGACTTTGATTTGGGCAACTCCTGATAAAAAAACCAAATATCATTTCAATTATAAAACAATGAAAGCTCTTAACGATGGAAAACAGATGACTAGTGTTTGGGAGATACCAGTAGCTTCCGGAAATGAACGTATAAAAACTAGAGAGGGTGACAAACTACATCCTACTCAAAAGCCTGAAAAGTTGTTATATAACGTTATTATTTCATCTAGTAAGCGAGGAGATTTAATTCTAGACCCGTTCATGGGTTCTGGGACTACTGGAGCAATGGCTAAACGTTTGGGGAGGAATTTTTTTGGAATTGAGCAAGATGAGAAATATCGAGAATACGCTATCTCTAGGATAGAGAATGAAAAGACTATATCAGATGATTTTACTGATGCTAAATTTGATATAAAAGCTCCTCGAGTAAAATTCAAAGAATTGGTTACTGCAGGATATATCTCTGAAGAAGAAAAGATTTTCTTTAAAAAAACTGATAAATATGCTTATGTGTCCGCAGAGAAGGAACTTTTTTATGATGGCGAACACTTCGGTATATCAAAACTAGGAGGGAAACTAAGCGACAGTGAAGCAAACGCTAATGGGTGGGATGTTTGGTTTGTAGAGCGTGAACAAAAGCGCATCCCCCTATCAGTAATTAGAACAGAATATAGAGAAAAGGAATTGGGTTTTTATGAAAAATGATGAATTAAAAGCAATAATGGATATGTACTTACCCTCCAATTTTATTAAGTCAACAATAGAAAAGTTAGCTGATAGTCCTGAACGATTAGTGGGAGTCCTACATGCAAACACTTTTGAATTAGGGAGTATAACATCTTTTGGGTACTCTAGAAATAACTCTTTTGGAAATGCTATTGAGGGGATTTTCAGAGAGATTATTGAATCTAATGGATGGACTATTGAGGGAACCACTTATAATTTAGATGATTATGCTTTGAAAACACCAAGAATGAGCAAGAAGAAAAAAATATCGGTTGACCAAGTTTTTTCAAATAATAATAGTGTAGTGTTTATCGAACAAAAAATAAGAGACGACCATGATACTTCTAAATGGGAAGGACAGTGGAATAATTTTGAATATAAGTTAAAAGTTTTAACGGAGATTTACAAGGAAAAAGATGTCATTGGAATCATGTGGATGATCGATGACAACTTTGAAAGAAATAAGGAGAATTATCTAGATAAAATTGAAAAACTGAGTGATGATTTTAAAAATAAGGTATTTTTGATTTATGGAGCTGATATTGACGAAAAATTAAATGAGTTAGGTGGGCGTCAAAATTTATATTATCAACCCTTTTATAATTTCTTAGATAATTGGCATAATGAGAGTGTTAAAATACCTGATTTGAACTTTGATAAATATGCTTATGATTGTTTACAGGTCTTTCAAGGATTGAGTGAAAAACAAGCTATCAGTTTCTTTACAAACGAATCAATAGTAACAGAGGTTTTCCCAATCATATTTCCGAATATGCAAGCTATAAAAGCGTATAATCTTATGTTACAAACTAAAGATAAAAAAACTAAAAAGGAAGAAAAAATCTTACCAATTCTTGAAAAATTGATTGAAAAATCTATAACCACTTCTAATACTTAAATAGATATTCACTAGACCTAATAACCTCCAAATCCTCCTCATCAATCAGTGAGACTCGCTCCTCTGCCAATTCCTGATAGAGAATATCCTGGATATTCTTCTGTTTTAAAATCATAGAGACTAGCGACCACCTCGCTAGTTTTCTATATCGGGGGATATGACATTCTTTGGCAATGGCATACAGTCTCGTTTTAGGGAGGTCTAGGAGGTATTCACGTTTGTTAAAAGAAAGAACACCATCTTCCTCATTGAATTTGAAATAAGGGCTGTCCACAGCATCTCTCGCCTTCTCAGTTTCTTCCTTCAAAACTTCCATGTAACGAGGACTTGGTTTTGGTAATACTAATTCTTTTTGTCTTACTTCAGTTGAAGTAAGGTTTTTCTTTGTCTTTAAAATCTCAATAAAGAACGCTTCTGCATCTTTTTGAGAAGTGGGATAATACCCATGTTTCGTTCTCCAATTCCGAATATAGGTGAAGAAACCAATATAGTCTTGTAAATACTTAGTGGATACATTCGTCATATCACGGTAGATATACTGTTTAATCTCCTTATGCAATTCGTTGGCACAACCACGAGGTAAGCCATTCTGGTATTTCAATTCGGTGAAGGTATCAAATAGCATTTCTCCTCGTTGGTAATACGATCACTAATCCCTTCATAGTAGAGATGCTCCAACACTTTCTTATTTGCTTTCTTTTCAAATTCTTCTGTTGCCTGAATCACATAACCATGATCCCCAATCATTTTAATATAGTTAGAAGGACGAACATAGTGGGGGGGCTCAGTTTACAATAGTCCTCATAAATACTATTCGCATCACTACAGAGATAAGAGATATTGTCAAAGTGTTCATCAAACAAATCAAAGAAAAGTTCAGGCGATACCTTGCCTAAGCTAGCTACTTTACAAACGCAATAACCTTTACTATCAACAGCTGTGTTGACAGTGGCGAATTCTGACCCCATCACGCCATACTGGGAAGGCTGCCTACCATAACGTGGTTTCCTGTAGGTATTCTTACTGATAGTGGAAACTAACTGCCGACTTCCTTTTTGACTTTTTCTAATGAAGGTTTCATCTACTTGGACGACACCTGTTAATTGAGGTATTGGCATCTCAGCCAGAGCATGAATTAATTTTATTCTCCAAAACCACACGGTTTTATAATCAATCCCAGCGCAGCCATAATCATTTACCAAGACATTCATCATATCGTGAATAGGATGGTGATTTATCACCATTTCTAACACTTTAACCCAAATATCCCAATGCCAACGTGTCTTCTCTAAAATAGTGTCTGTAAAGCGATTGAACCGCTTATGGCAATCCTTGCACTTGAACTGTTGAATGTTATGACGTTTTCCGTTTTTGACCACTGCATCAGAGGCGCAAGAAGGGCAAGCTGTATTAACTTCTAACCTTTCTAAACGTTGCTCAAAATTAGATACAACAAGCTGATTGAGTGTGTTGGAGAAATCACTGCTTTGTTTTTTAGAATAGTGTTCCACCACGTTTTTAAACTGTATATAAGGTAGTGTCTCCACATAATTCAAAACATCTTCTAAACTAAGTTGTTTTTTAGCCATTTGTTTTCCTCCCTCAATTCATACAGTTTAATTGTCTACACCATTACTACAACATAAAAAGAAGCTGTTTCTCAACAAGAAATGGATAGATTTTGAAAAAAATGCTAGTAAGTAAGGTTGAAATTAAGGTATTTGTAAGCATCACACCATTATTGGATAATATAAAAAAACGTGTAAGTATTGAAATAAAAAAGGAAATATGCTATAATCATATCTTGTAAGGGTTATCATATGATAATTCGAAAAAACACAAATAAAAAGGAGAACCATGATATGGCTTCAAAAGATTTTCACATTGTTGCAGAAACAGGAATTCACGCACGTCCAGCTACTTTGCTTGTTCAAACAGCTAGCAAATTTGCTTCAGACATCACTCTTGACTACGAAGGTAAAGCCGTAAACCTTAAATCTATCATGGGTGTTATGAGCCTTGGTGTTGGTCAAGGTGCTGACGTTACTATCTCTGCTGAAGGTACAGACGCAGACGACGCACTTGTAGCAATCGAAGAAACAATGACTAAAGAAGGATTGGCTTAATAAAATGACAGAAATGCTTAAAGGAATTGCCGCATCTGATGGTGTTGCTGTTGCTAAAGCGTATCTACTCGTTCAACCGGATTTGTCATTTGAAACTGTTACAGTTGAAGATACAAGTGCAGAAGAAGCTCGCCTAGATGCCGCATTAAAAGCATCACAAGACGAGCTTTCTGTTATTCGTGAGAAAGCAGTAGAAACACTAGGTGAAGAAGCAGCTGCCGTGTTTGATGCACACTTGATGATTCTTGCTGACCCAGAAATGATCAGCCAAATCAAAGAAACTATCTGTGTAAAACAAATGAATGCAGAAGCAGCTCTTAAAGAAGTGACTGATATGTTTATCACTATCTTTGAAGGAATGGAAGATAACCCATACATGCAAGAACGTGCAGCGGATATCCGTGACGTTTCAAAACGTGTATTGGCACACCTTATCGGTGCTAAACTTCCAAATCCTGCAACTATTGATGAAGAATCAATCGTTATTGCACACGACTTGACACCATCTGATACTGCTCAATTAAACAAACAATTTGTAAAAGCCTTTGTTACTAACATTGGTGGACGTACAAGTCACTCAGCTATCATGGCACGTACTCTTGAAATCGCGGCTGTTCTTGGAACAAACGATATCACAAGTCGTGTTAAAGATGGCGACATCGTAGCAGTAAATGGTATCACAGGTGACGTGATTATCAACCCAACAGAAGAAGAAATTGCTGAATTTAAAGCAGCTGGTGAAGCATACGCTAAACAAAAAGCTGAATGGGCTCTTCTTAAAGATGCTGAAACAGTAACAGCTGATGGTAAATACTTCGAATTGGCAGCTAACATCGGAACACCTAAAGACGTTGAAGGTGTTAATGCTAATGGTGCAGAAGCAGTTGGTCTTTATCGTACTGAATTCTTGTACATGGATTCACAAGATTTCCCAACTGAAGATGAACAATATGAAGCATACAAGGCTGTTCTTGAAGGCATGAATGGTAAACCAGTTGTGGTTCGTACTATGGATATCGGTGGGGATAAAGAACTTCCATACTTTGACCTTCCAAAAGAAATGAACCCATTCCTTGGATTCCGTGCACTTCGTATTTCTATCTCAGAAACAGGAAATGCAATGTTCCGCACACAAATTCGTGCACTTCTTCGTGCATCTGTTCACGGACAACTTCGTATTATGTTCCCAATGGTTGCACTTCTTAAAGAATTCCGTGCTGCTAAAGCAATCTTTGATGAAGAAAAAGCTAACCTTAAAGCTGAAGGTGTTGCAGTGGCAGATGATATCCAAGTAGGTATCATGATTGAAATCCCAGCGGCAGCTATGCTTGCTGACCAATTTGCAAAAGAAGTTGACTTCTTCTCAATTGGTACAAACGACCTTATTCAATACACTATGGCCGCTGACCGTATGAACGAACAAGTTTCATACCTTTACCAACCATATAACCCATCTATCCTTCGTTTGATTAATAATGTTATCAAAGCAGCACACGCTGAAGGTAAATGGGCTGGTATGTGTGGTGAAATGGCTGGTGACCAGAAAGCTGTTCCGCTTCTTGTCGGAATGGGACTTGATGAGTTCTCTATGTCAGCTACATCAATTCTTCGTACACGTAGCCTTATGAAGAAACTTGATACAGCTAAAATGCAAGAATATGCAAATCGCGCTCTTACAGAATGCTCAACGATGGAAGAAGTTCTTGAGCTTAGCAAAGAATACGTTGATTTCGATTAATTGTGTTTAATATTATCAGAAAGAGTTTGGACTATTTTGTCCGAACTCTTTTTTAATTTTACGGATAGATATGTAGTGGTTTTCCTGTCACTTTAGCTTAGCTAATAGCTGAAGAATCAACTTTTGTCGGAACTACTGATTTTTAAAGGCTTATGAATAGAATATTCACTGGAGAATTTATGTTTAAAACAAAATCCTTGACTTGGAGTGTACTCTAAGTTGTACAATACAGATGAAATTCGTATTTTACCACAAAAAACTGTATTCAATAAATTTAGGGAACTATATACCAGTTTACACTAGACACAATATATAGTGCTTACGAGAATATCAAAAATACAATATGTT
>CAKPVT010000059.1 GCA_934196125.1 uncultured Streptococcus sp.
TAGCCGGCTTAGCTCAGTTGGTAGAGCATCTGATTTGTAATCAGAGGGTCGCGTGTTCAAGTCATGTAGCCGGCATAATCTTTTGTAATTATAGCGTTTGGGCGCATAGCTCAGCTGGTTAAAGCGCACGCCTGATAAGCGTGAGGTCGGTGGTTCGAGTCCACTTGTGCCCATTAGAAATATGGTCCGTTGGTCAAGGGGTTAAGACACCGCCTTTTCACGGCGGTAACACGGGTTCGAATCCCGTACGGACTATTTTATTTATTTTTTAAAAAGGTTGAGGAAGACTACTTGGTCTTCTTTTTTGGTTTTGTTTCGATTTTTAGTAGTTGGGATTCTACTTAAAAGTTACAGAGCTTTTTTGAGCTGTGCTGTTTCGAATGGTTCCAAAACAATGCTAACGCAGGCGGACAAAAACTATTTTGTTTTAGATATATAAAAACTCTCTACACAATTTGTCCTGAATCCAAAAGTTAGGCATAAAATCTAACGATTGGGGTGTAGTTCAATTAGTATAGTAGAGAGTTTTATTATTAATCAAGTTCGTGTGGGAGTAGGAGTGTTTCTACGCCTGCTTGGTCAATGATGTGTACGATTTCTGGGAAAAAGGGATCAAACGGGAAGTTGTAATCAAAACCAATGAAGATTTTTCGTTTGCTGTCGTGATATTCAAACGTTACATTGTTATGATTATTGGCTAGTCTAAATGTTAAAATTGGGTCAAGTGGGACAACATTTTTTAGGTAGTGGTCTAATAAATCCCAAAATGTATCTATAATTTCATGTGGTAAGCTAGTAGCGACGCCAAAGCTTGCGTAACGTTCTTTGGTTTTTTCAAATGCCATTGTGAGTTACTCCTTTCAAGTAGTGTAAAAGCACTCCAAAAAGGAGTGCTTGCAACTTTTAACGATTCTTCAGTTCAAGATAACGTTTGTACCAAATATTAATATAGGCTTGTGAAAACGGTCCTTTGCCATTATTAATCCAGTCAACGAGAATTTTGACATTCTCTTTTAGAATAAAATCGATGTCTTGAGAGTAGCCCATTTCTTGCTTATGTAATTCGTACTCATCGACGTCAAGTAGTCTTTTTTCTCCATCTGCAAAAACTTTGACGTCTAAATCATAGTCAATATACTTAAGAGCCTCCTCATCCATAACGTATGGACTGGCAAGATTGCAGTAGTATGAAACACCGTTATCTCTTATCATAGCAATAATGTTAAACCAGTATTTTTTATGAAAATAAAGGATAGCCGGTTCTCGCGTAACCCAACGTCGCCCATCACCTTCTGTGACTAGTGTATGATCGTTAACTCCTATAACAGCATTATCTGTTGTTTTTAGTACCATAGTGTCGCGCCATGTACGGTGCAAACTACCATCATGCTTATAACTTTGAATTGTAATAAAGTCGCCTTCCTTAGGTAATTTCATGCCTTACCAACTTTCTACAATTAAACTTATCTGTTATAGTTTATCATAATTTTCTGAAAAAAGACACTTAGAAATGTTATTTATTTCTATAAATAGTCTCTGAGGGCGCTAGCTATGTCATCAAAATTGAATCCTTTTCGTGCGAGTGACTGGGTTAGTCGTTGTTTTAATTCGTAGCCGTCATATTTTTTACTATATTTTCGGTATTGTTTATCGAGTTCTTTATAAAGTAATTCAAATTCTTGTTCGTTATCTTTTTCAACTTCAAGGTTTTCAAAAGCTATTTTGGCTTCTGAGTAGGAAAAACCTTTATTCATCATATTTTGAATGATTTTATCTTTAAGTGTTTTTGTTGAGAGTTTATGCTGATATTTTCGGAGAAGTTTTTGAGCTACTTTTTCGGAGAGAGGTGAGAAGTCTAAATTGGCTAATTTTTGGTCAATGAGTTGGGAATTAATTCCTTTTTGAATGAGTTTTTGTTTTAAAACGTAGGCACCTTTGTCACCTGTATTGAGATTTTGTGATAAATACGTCTCAACGTACTGCTCGTCGTTAATCCAGTTTTCTTTTTTGAGATTTTCAAGAATTTTAGGGATATAAAGGCTGTCAATATCATGCTGTTCAAGGTATTTTTTAACTTCGGTAGCTGTGCGTTGTTTAAAAGAAATGTGATAAAGCGCTAGATTTTTGCCATAAGAAAACTGAGCAAACTTTTGAATGTCTTTGAGTGTTGCTTCGTCAAGTTCCATATTTTTACTTAACATGAAGTGAACAATAGTGTCTTCTGTAACGTAAAGTTTATCATCAGCGTCGATTTCTAAAAGATAAAGTTGTTTTTTCTTTTCAATTTTAGTGATTTTCATATATTCATTATAACAAAAATGTTAAAATAGAAGAGATTAGAATTAAAGTGTAGAGATGGGAGGCTGAGATGATGAAAGGTGATAAGAATAAAATAATTGATTGGGAGACAATTCTTCAGAAAAAAGAGCTTTCTGAGTTAGCAGGGGAAGATTTTTGGAATTTGGATGATTTCATGTTTGACGATGATGTGCTTGATTTTGTTAGCAAAAGAGATGAACAAGTTGTGCCTAGAGGTGTTCGGTTGTCGGATGATTTGTATTTTGATATCAAGGCTCTTGAAGAGATGCTCGATTCTTTGGCTGGGAATTCTGAACAAATGTCTTTTGCTTTTTTTAGTGAAAAATTGAGATTAGCATCGCTTTATAAGGTAAATGGACTTTATCAAAAGGCTTTAACACAGTTTGAGGAGTTAAATAAATGAGATGAAAATGGTGACCATGGTTGTCATTATGAAATTGTGTCACTTTATATTTTGATGTCGGATTATGCATCAGCTAAGGCTTTTTGTGAGAATTGTGTTTCTTATGAACATGATTATTTGCTACAACCCCTTCTTTTGATTGGTGCGATTCTTGCGGATGATGATTTTACTGCTCATGAATTGCTCAAACGATTATTTGATGAAGTTGAGGGATTTGAGGACTTTTGTTTACGTTCAGATTTGTCATTGAGCAAGGTTTTGGCAGAAGATGATTCTGGTTTAAAACTTGAGTATGCTGAAAATGATATTGAGGTTGTTTATGCGGCGTTTCGTCTTGTTTTGCCGTTGGTGGAGAGAGCAGCAAGTTATCTTTTGGGGTATTTGAGCAGTTATTGTTTGGATACGGTAATGGATATACTGTTGGATGAGCTTGATTTTTTGACGACAGCGCAGCTTGATGTCTTTGAAGAGAATGGTATTTATAGCATCAATGATTTTAAAGTATGGTCTGAAGAAGAGATTTTGGATTTGCCGAAAATTGGAAAAGTTACGATAGAAAAATTAAAAGATATAGGAGTCATATTTAGTCACTAATGAATTTAAAAGTAAAACAAAAAATTCCTTTGAAAATTAAGCGTATGGGAATCAATGGTGAAGGGATTGGATTTTATAAGAAAACCTTGGTGTTTGTCCCAGGTGCTTTGAAGGGTGAGGATATTTTTTGTCAGATTACAGCGGTTAAACGTAATTTTGCACAAGCAAGACTGATAATCATTAATAAAAAATCGAAATTTCGTGTGGAGCCCGCGTGTCCGATTTATCGAAAATGTGGTGGTTGTCAAATCATGCATCTTCGTTATGATAAGCAGTTAGAGTTTAAGGATGATTTGATTGCTCAGTCGTTGAAAAAATTTAAGCCTGCTGGCTATGAGAATTATGATATTCGCCATACGCTTGGTATGGAGGTGCCATATCATTATCGTGCAAAGTTGCAATTTCAAACACGTTCATTTAAAGGAAGTGTAAAATCTGGTCTTTTTGAAGAAGGTAGTCATCGTTTGGTTGATATTAGAGATTGCTTGGTGCAAGATGAATTGACGCAAGCGATTATTAATCGTGTGACTGAACTTTTAGAAAAGCACCACATTCCAATTTACGATGAACGTAAAATTGCTGGGGTGCGTACGGTTATGATTCGTAAAGCTATTGCGACTAATCAAGTGCAGCTGATTTTTATCACTAGTCGAGATGTTTTTTTAGCCCCTGTCATTAAGCAATTAACGACTGAATTTGACATGATTAAGGGAATTGCTGTTAATGTTAACCGTTCTAAATCAAGTGAGATTTATGGTGAAAAAACTGAAGTTATCTGGGGGAATGCTGATATTTCCGAGGAAGTTTTAGATTATCAGTTTTCGCTTTCGCCACGAGCTTTTTACCAGTTGAATCCACAGCAAACAGAAGTGTTGTATGGACAAGCTGTTGCAGCGCTTGAAGTTTCAGAAAATGACCATGTTATTGATGCTTATTGTGGTGTTGGGACAATTGGTTTTGCATTTGCAGCTAAGGTGAAGAGCGTTCGCGGTATGGATATTATCCCAGAGGCGATTGCTGATGCCAAGAAAAATGCGCAGCGTATGGGCTTTAAGAATACTCACTACGAAGCTGGGCGCGCAGAGGATATTATTCCTAAGTGGTACAAGGAAGGTTACCGCGCGGATGCTTTGATTGTTGACCCACCACGTATGGGACTTGATGATAAGCTTTTGGATACTATTTTGAAATATCAGCCAGCTAAAATGGTTTATGTGTCATGTAATACCGCAACGTTAGCTCGAGATTTGGTCAAGTTGAGTAAAGTTTACGACGTTCATTACATTCAGTCGGTGGATATGTTTCCGCATACCGCACGGACAGAAGCGGTAGTGAAATTAGTGCGTAAGTAATTTCAGTTGTAGTCTTGTTTTTAGGTAATAGTCTGAAATCATTTATTGGATAAATTCACATATAGCAAATATGGACAGAAGCAATGACAAGTTGATGCGTGATTGGTTATTCGAACAGAGTAAATAACGTTTTAAGAGTAGAAAATAGCTAACGAAAGATATCACTTTATTTTTGACAGTAAAGGATTTTCCCAATATACTGGTGAAAAATTACGTTCGAGAGGGGATTTTGGGAAATATGACAGTTATCATTCGTTGGGCTCGTTTAGAGGATGCCAAAGATTTACTTGCTATTTATCGTTATTATGTTGAAAAGACGGCTATTACTTTTGAGTATAAGGTGCCAAGTTTAGAGGAATTTCAGGAACGAATGCGCTCTATTATGGCTTTTTATCCGTATTTGGTAGCAGAAGAGGCAGGGCAGATTTTGGGTTATGCTTATGCGTCATCTTTTCATCCAAGAGCTGCCTATGCTTGGTCGGCTGAGGCAACGGTGTATTTGGACAAGGCTGCGCGTGGAAAAGGTGTAGGACGTCAAATTTACCGTGCTTTGGAAGAATACTTGATAAAAATGGGAATTTTGAATCTCAATGCTTGCATTGCTTCAACTGAGACAGAAGATGCTTATTTGACAAATGGCAGTGAAAAATTCCACTGTGCCCTTGGTTACCAGTTAGTCGGAAAATTTCACCAGTCTGGCTATAAATTTAACCATTGGTATGATATGATTTGGATGGAAAAAATGTTAGGTGAGCACGATAACCATGTAAAACCTGTCAAATCAATTCATGAAGTTATACAAAAAAGCTTAACTCATATTCTGAGTTAAACTTTTATTTATAAACATGAAATGCAGGTTTAGTGGAGTAGTTTGATAAGAATGAATTTGATAACTTTTTCTTGCTAGGAAAGTGATTTCATGTTACTATAGGTAGGTAGCCGCTATAGTTAAATGGTATAATAGAGCAATGGTAATGCTCCGTTCCGAGTTCAATTCTCGGTGGCGGCAAAGATAGTTTGGAAGCCTCGCTTGAGGCTTTTTTTAGTGGAAATTTAAGCTTGTCCTTTGCCTTTCTTCCAAATCATAATCCCAACCAATCCTTGGGCAAACATGCTGAGGTAGCTGAAAGCGACGATTTGGTTTCCAATGGAAATAAATAGCATGAAACTAAGAAAGTCAAACAAAAGCCAAATGTAGTAGCCATCAAGGTGCCCTTTTACTTGTCGTTGTTGGGCGGTGAATGATAGTCCGTTTGTCAAAGCATCGAGGACAATTTTTTATCCACCCATCCAGTAAGACAGAAAGCCAAGTCCAATTGTCCAAAAGAAGATAGCGAGAAAGACGTCTTTGGCTCCGAATTTTTTATCGACAACAAGTTCACCATTATCATTACAGCGTTTTTTCCAACTGTAATGCCTGACAAATTCGGTTACGAGATAATAAAAACTTAGGGAACTATATACCAGTTTACACTAGACACAATATATAGTGCTTACGAGAATATCAAAAAAGGCGACTTCCAAGCG
>CAKPVT010000060.1 GCA_934196125.1 uncultured Streptococcus sp.
AGTAAGAGTTGAGCCGTTTTCTGCTTCACTAGCTCAGAGATTTGACAGTTCTTCTGAACAAGGGAGGTCTCAGAAACTGTCACTTTATGGCAGTCTTTGCATTGAAATCTTCTCTTCTTCAAACGAATAAGACTAGGAAGTCCACCAATTTCAATAAAAGGAATCTTAGAAGGCTTTTGAAAGTCGTATTTGATTTGTTTTCCTTGACAATGGCAACACTTAGGAGGAGTGTAATCAAGTGTAGCTTGCACCTCAATGTGTGTTTCGTGTTGAAAAACTTTGGTTAATCTGTAATATAATAGAGTTGTTTCATATGATTTTTTCTATTTATGGTTTCGTCGCTTTAAATGTTAAGTCATATGGGACTTTTTGTATACTCAAAAGCTCCATAACTTCTTAGCAGGATTTTACCCACTACAGAAATTATAGAGCCATCGTATCAAGGGTTACAGCTTGTGCGATGGGCTTTTTTGTAGTTTTGGGGCATTTTCGTGGGCAACGTAAGGGTAGAAAAATGGTATAATAAATTTAATTTTTTCGGTAAAGGAGGAACAGTGATGAAAGATGATGTCAAATTAGCTCACGAAATTGCTAAAAGAGCACATCACGGTCAAGTTGACAAAGCTGGTGTGCCGTATATTTTACACCCTGAGACGGTGGCATCGTTTGTCACGAAAGATGATGAAAAAATCGTTGCCTATTTACACGACGTGATAGAAGACACTTCTTATCAGCTGAGTGATTTAGAAGAAGCAGGTTTCTCGTCTGAAATCATAAAAGCGGTTGATTTATTGACTAGAAAAGATGGACAATCGTACAAGCAATATCTTAAACTTGTTAAAATAAATGAAATAGCACGTGTTGTCAAATTGGCGGATTTAAAGCACAATTCAGATTTATCAAGACTGGCTCAGGTCACTCGAAACGACATCAAACGTCTGAAAAAATACCAAGATGCCATTATATTTTTAAGCACTTAGATAGCTCTATGCGCTTTTTATCCCCTTAAAAATAGGAAATGCCGTCTAAGTTAACCTTTGATTCAAGAATTGTCCTTAGTTTTCTGGTACAATAGAATAAAATAAGAAAGAAGAGAGAAATGACAAAATTAGCAACGATTTGTTATATTGATAATGGTGAAGCGCTTTTGCTTTTACATCGCAATAAAAAACCAAATGATGTTCACGAAGGAAAATGGATTTCTGTTGGTGGTAAGCTAGAAGCAGGTGAGACACCAGATGAGTGTGCGAAACGTGAGATTTTCGAGGAAACGCATTTTACTGTTAAAGAAATGGATTTCAAGGGAGTGATTACGTTCCCAGAATTCACACCAGGGCATGATTGGTACACTTATGTTTTCAAGGTAACCGATTTTGAGGGAGAATTGATTTCTGATGAAGAGTCACGTGAAGGAGCTTTAGAGTGGGTGCCTTACGACCAAGTTCTATCAAAACCGACTTGGGAGGGTGACTACGAAATTTTTAAATGGATTTTGGATGATGTGCCATTCTTTTCAGCCAAATTTACTTATGACGACGAACAGCGCTTGATTGATAAAAGCGTGACATTTTATGATAAATGAGCGCATCATTCTAAAAATGGTGATTTTAATAGAAAATGTTATAATGGAAATTAGTTTAATCATTGATTGCAAACAGTAGTGAGGAGTTTTTATGAAATATCATCAAGAGAAGAAATTTACAGATTCTTGGTTTTTTAAATGGTTTTTAGATAATCAAGCAGTTGTCGCTGTTTTGATTACTTTTCTTGTGTTTTTAACCCTTTATCTCTTTACCAAGATTTCATTTTTATTTACGCCGATTATATCTTTTATAGCTATTATTATGTTGCCTTTGGTGATCTCGGCAATTCTCTATTATTTAATCAAACCCTTGGTTGATTTTATTGAGAAACGTGGCGTTAGTCGGACAACTTCTATTTTTATTATATTTGCGATTATCATTGCTTTGTTAATCTGGGCTGTCGCAAGCTTTATCCCAACGATTCAAGAGCAGTTAACGTCTTTCGTTGAGAATTTACCAAGTTATATTAGAAGCATTAATGTTGAAGCCAATAAATTTTTAGAAAGCCCTTGGCTAGCCAATTATCAAGAAGAATTGAAAGAAATGCTGTCAAATGTGAGCACGAAAGCGCTTGATTATGCGGAAAGCTTTTCAAAAAATGCGATTGACTGGGCATCAAATTTTGCCAGTGCGATTGCTCGTGTAACTGTGGCAATCATTATGTCGCCTTTTATCTTATTTTATTTCTTGCGTGATAGTGGTAAGATGAAAGAAGGCTTATTAAAAACACTTCCGACACGAATGCGCCGCCCAATTTCGCGTGTTCTCGGTGATATTAATAAACAATTAGCTGGTTATGTTCAAGGACAAGTAACGGTTGCTATTGTTGTTGGTATTATGTTTACGATTTTCTTTAATATTATTGGTTTGCGTTATGCGGCTACTTTTGGGATTATTGCTGGTTTTCTTAATATGATTCCTTATCTTGGAAGCTTTCTTGCCATGGTTCCAGTCGTTATCATGGGAGTTGTCCAAGGTCCGATTATGCTCATTAAAGTTTTGATAACATTTGTTGTTGAGCAGACAATCGAGGGACGTTTTGTTTCACCTTTGGTTCTGGGAAGCAAATTGAACATTCACCCGATTACCATCATGTTTATTTTGCTAACGTCTGGGTCAATGTTTGGTGTTTGGGGTGTTTTCCTAGGGATTCCAATTTACGCTTCAATCAAAGTTGTTGTTAAAGAAATTTTTGAATGGTACAAACATATCAGTGGTTTGTATGAGGAAGAAGTACTTGTTTTAGGAGGGGAAGAAAAAGCTAAAGATGTTGAATAGTGAAAAAATGGTGGCTTCGATTCAAAAACAAGATTTGGAGCATGCTGATAAATATTTTAAACGCGCCTTAAAAGAAGATGATGCTGAAACGCTCTTGGAATTGGCAGAATATCTTGAAAGCATTGGTTTTTTGCCACAAGCAAGGGAAATTTATTTGCAGGAGCGTGAGAGTTATCCTGAAGTAAATATTAACCTAGCACAGATTGCAACTGAAGATGGTGATATTGAGGGAGCTTTCTTGCATTTGGATGCCATTTCACCAGAAAGCGAAGCATATTTGTCAGCTTTGCTTGTCATGGCTGATATTTACGATATGGAAGGTTTGACAGATGTTGCGCGTGAGAAATTATTGCTAGCTAGTGAAATCAGAGATGAACCATTGGTTATTTTTGGTTTGGCTGAAATTGAGTTAGAATTAGGTAATTTTAATCAAGCAATCAAAGAATACGCGAAGTTGGATAATCGTGAAATCCTTGAATTAACGGGGATTTCTACTTATCAACGTATCGGTCGTGCTTATGCTAGTCTTGGGAAATTTGAGGTAGCGATTGAATTTCTTGAAAAAGCGATTGAAATTGAATACGACGACGGAACAATTTTTGAATTAGCTACTATTTTGTATGACCAAGGGGAGTATCAAAAGGCAAATGTTTACTTTAAGCAGTTGGATACGATGAATCCTGATTTTGAGGGCTATGAATATGTCTATGCCCAATCTCTCCATGAGGAAAATAAAACAGCAGAAGCGCTTCGCCTAGTTCAAAAAGGTTTGAGCAAAAACGAATTTGATACCAATTTGTTGCTTGCTGCGTCACAATTGTCATATGAGTTGCATGATTCTAAGCAAGCTGAAAGCTATCTTTTGAAAGCAAAAGATGTTGCGGTTGATGATGAAGATGTCTTGCTGCGTTTGACCAACTTGTATTTGGAAGAAGAGCGTTATGAAGATGTTGTTGCTTTCTCACGTGATAATATCGATAGCGTCCTAACAAAATGGAATATCGCTAAAGCTTACCAAGCCTTGGAAGCTGATAAAAAAGCGCTCAACCTTTATGATGAATTGGCGACAGATTTAGCGGATAATCCAGAATTCTTGCAAGATTATGCTTATATTTTACGTGAATTTGGGCAAAAGGAACGTGCTCATCAAGTTGCAGAACGTTATTTGCAATTGGTTCCAGATGATGTGAATATGGTGGAATTTTTAAATGAAAATGAATTTTAGAAATCTCTTGGTCAGTAATCTCATTACGATGATCATTATCTTTGTTTTGTTAAGTATTTTTGACCATAGTGGCGACCCATTGCGCAATATCATTATTGTATTTGTCGGATTTATCGTGATAACCATTTACGATTTTGTTAGAACAAGACGAAAAAAGTAATCAGTTCAGTAGAAGTTGAGACAAAGGTGCTCAACTTCTTTATTTTGTGTAGATATCATTTACAAGATAAATTTTTTGTTTTTTTCTATTGATATATCGAGAAAAATAGATATAATAGAATCATGGAAAATGTAGAAATCTTTAAAGCCTTAGCCAATGATTATCGATTACAAATCCTTTTTTGGTTGAAAAATCCAGAAAAATATTTTGTCCATGAGGAAAATGTGGATATGAGAGAAGTAGGCGTTTGTGTTGGTGAAATTCAAAAACAATTAGGGCTAACACAGTCAACAACGTCCCACTATCTTTCAATGCTTCAAAAAGCTAATCTGTTGATTGCTACCAGAATCGGAAAATGGACTTATTATCGTCGTAATGAAGTAACGCTTAAACACCTTCGTGACTTTATCGATAAAGAGTTGTAAAAAAAAGAAATTTTTTTGAAATAATATATCGAAAAATCTAAATATATCGTTTTGAAGTTTTCTATGATTCTCTACAATACAGAAAAAGTGGTCATTTTATGTCAAATCAATTAACTGACAAAGTCGTTTTGCGTCATGGCACAGTTTTAAATAATCGCATGGCGATGTCACCGATGCAAACTCATTCAGGAAAACGTGGTGGCTTTGTTTCAGATGATACGCTTCGCTATTACAATGCACGTTCAAAAGCAGCAGGGCTTTTGATTACAGAGTTTCATTATGTTAGTCCAAATGGTGGTCCAGCTTATGTGCCTGGCTATCCTGAACAATTAGGGGCTTATTCTGATGAGCATTTAGACGGTTTGAGCCAAGTAGATCAAGCTTTGAAAAAAGGAGGGCAATAAGGCAATTCTCCAAATTCATCACGGCGGTCGCGCAGCTATTGGGCAAGCGGTTAGCGGGCAAGATGTCGTTGCACCAAGTCAGGTTGATTTTAGTTTCCTAGATTATCCTATTCGTGAATTAACAGCAGACGAAATTGATGATATTATCAAAGATTTTGGTGAAGCCACTCGACGTGCGATTAAAGCTGGATTTGACGGCGTTGAAATTCATGGAGCCAATCATTACCTTATCCAATAATTCTTCTCAAAATTATCAAATTTCCGTACCGATAAATGGGGTGGTAGTCTTGAAAAGAGAATGGCGTTTCCACTAGCTGTTGTTGCTGAGGTTATGGAGGTTGTTGCCAAAGAAGCATCGCAAGACTTTATCGTTGGTTACCGTATTAGTCCAGAAGAAATTCATGGTGATGCGATTGGTTATACTTACAAAGAATCTGTTCAACTTATCGCAGAAGTGGTGAAATATCAATTGGATTACGTTCACCTATCGCTTTGGGATGGTTATTCTTCAAGACCGAAAGGCGTTGATAAGACATATGCAGAATTGTTCAGAGAAGTTCTTGACGATGAGATAAAATTAATGTTGGTTGGTGGTGTTTTTGGAGAAGAAGCTGCGCGTGATACGGTTGAAAACTATGGTGATTTAATTGCTGTTGGACGTGGTACTTTGTTTGAGCCATTATTTGCTGAAAAAGTTATGTTGGGTCAAGGAGATACGATTTTAAGTGAAGTGAGTCCTGAAACACTTGATTATATCAAATGGACACCAGGTTTATTTGAAGTATTTTCGCATCAAGATTCTCTTGGTTTGCCAAAAATTCCTGGGGCAGAAAGTATCTATCATCTTCATACAGGACGTTTTGATATGTACTCTAAAAAATAATCAAAGAAGACATTCTATATAAAAAGTCAAGAGAAAATTCTAAACAATAAAAAACACCCTCACTGCGATAAACTTGAATGCAAG
>CAKPVT010000061.1 GCA_934196125.1 uncultured Streptococcus sp.
CTCCAAACCAGAAGGAAGAAAACTATTTTAAAAAAATATAGCTCATTTTCTGTCTAATTATTTGACATTAGTCCAAATCTCCACTTGTCAATACTATGTGTTCCAAAACCATTGTCAATCCACACACGTTTTCCTGTCGTTTTCAAATTTCCCGCACTTGGAGTAAGACTTCCACCACCATAGGTAATAATATCTTTGTAATTTACAAAATTTGTTAAGAATTCAGCATTTTCTTTTACCCATTTTTTCGCCTGACCTGATAAATTTTCATAAGGGTCTGGACCGTTAAAGGTTACCGTCTGCCAATGATGCTCGGCTCCTTGTGCCAAAGCAAGATAGCCACCCAGAGAATGTCCGGTTACTGAGATGGAAGCATCCGAATAATCTCGAGCCACTTGATCCGCAAATTGCTTCGCCTCCCGCATTTGCCCACCACCATTAGACAATATGACATTCGCAACGTCTGAATATAGGTCTCCAAACTGAAAAAGATTGGTTCCTGCATAAGCAATCACCACATTACTTGGATTATTTCCATCAGATACTGGAGCTACAGCCATCGCTTGAAAACCTGTCCATGGGTTATCTTTAACTTTGAGAACTTGCCACCTGACCCCATTAACCATAATTTCTTGTCCTTCATGTGTTACAGGTCCTTTTTTAAAACTAGAATCCACACTATATGACTTTAAAGCTATTTCTTTATAATCTTTTGGTGTCATTGAATTACCTCATATTTTCCGTTATTATAGATAATTTCTAGAGAAGGTATGACTTTCGTTTTTCTATTATGAATTTCATCATATTTATCACCTTCTTCATGTGTATCAAAATTAACAGAAAAATTTCCATCAGTTTCAAGTGACATTTGAAATACCTCTTTGTCCATTGTAACTTCGGCACCTACCATCCAAGGCATTCCTAAACCTGGTCTTCCTCCCGCATCATAATTAAATACTACTTTTGTTACAAGTGGCTCCTTTTTTTTTAATGCAATTGCTGCTAGACGCTGGTTAGCTAAATTTTCTTTTTCTTTATTGTTCATATATTCTTTCCCTCCAATGGCTATGATTAAAACAATTGTCACAATTGACAATAGACCAAATATTAATTTCTTCTTTGCTTTACTCATTTTATCATCCTTAAAATAATCTTTTAATTCATTTATTTTAGAACTATCACAATTTTATACCATTACTTTTTATTTTTCAAATCTCCCTCAAAAGAAAAATTTATGTCAAATATTCTAAAGATTTCGTAAGCATAATCATTGGAAAGAAAAAAAGTCCACTCAAAAATTAAAGGAAAAAGGAATACTTAACTCACAAAAAGCATACTCCCCCCTAAACTGATTCAAGACCAAAATTTTTATTATTTTTATAAATCGGGATAAACTAGAAACTATTTTTTATTCTCAAATTTGTTCTCAAAAACCCAAAAAAATTAAGTGCGAAACGAGGAACTCACAAAAAAAATATTTTAGATATACTAGAATCATCAAAGTTACAGCAAGACTTTGACAATCATCAGTTAGCTATTTGCGCAGATAGACTAACTTCTTTCATTAGGAAGTTGCTGATTCCTGATGAAGCAAAATATTCTATATATTATGAAAGATGAAAGGAGTTTTCCTATGAAAACAAATAATCGTAAAGGCGGTTACTCAGCCAATACTGCTAATAACTATATTGATCACAAACAAGCAATTTATTGCTTAAGTACTGAACTCGATGCACAAACTCGATTTGTAGACGGACAACCGACAGATGAAATTATTGCTCATAAAGCTTGGTTTTCACAAAAAGGTCTTCCTCCATTTCAAGTAAAATTTGAATCAGAAGTATCTCTTCCCGATTACATGTCTGTAATTACCTTTGATAACCTTGAAGCTTGTGAAGTTGGTTACCATGTCTACTTTCGTGCTCAAAATATTAAGGAAGTCAAATAGATACCTGACCACTCTTAAAAAGAAATTACAAGCCGTTATTTTCTGCACCAAATAGAAAAGGTAGTGCTTGACTCACAAAGTGAGTGTCAAAAGCACTACCTTTTCAAATAATTGTGTAATGGGGCTACTACGACCCCCATTACATCATTAATCATTAATCAAAAAAAGCACTATCCAACAGCCACCAATGATTGATAAAACTAATTTTTTGAGATATTCTATATTATGACTGGTCTATTTTATCAATCATTTTTTAAGAAAGGCTGATAAAATGGCAACTATTATTAAACGTGGAAATTCTTTCCGTGCAACTGTATCACTTTATAGAAAAGGAGAATATAAACGAGAAACAAAAACATTTAACAACAAAAAAGAAGCAGAACTCTGGGCTTTAGAAATGGAACTTGAAAAAGGGAAAGGTAAAAATATTGCGGAACGCTCAACTCTTTTCACAGCGTTTTATCGAAACTGGGTAAATACTGTAAAGAAAAATGATGTTCGTGAAGCTACCTTCATCAATTATACACATACTTTAGTTATTGTTGATAAGCTTTTTGAGGGAATTCAATTAAAACATCTGAACGACTTTACCATGCAAAAGAAAATTAATCACTACGCCGAAACTCATTCAAAGAAAACTGTTAAAGAACTTGTTTTAAAAATAAGAGGTTCACTAAAATATGCCTATGCTCGCGGACTTATTGCCAACGATTTTGGCTCTCTTCTCAAAGCAAAAGGACAAGAGCCACCAAAACGCAATGTTCCTCTTTCTATTACAGAATTTAAGACACTTAGGCAATATTGTCTCAATCATACAGAAGATGAATTTAATGTTCTTGTTGCTTTAGCACTTGAAACCGGTGCACGACGTGGTGAACTTCTTGGTATCAAGAAAGAGGATATTTTTGAATGTGGCGTTAAAATTCGTCGCTCAATTAGTCCAACAAATGATGACACACAGTTTAAAAACAAATATTCAAAACGTGATATTTCTATTAATAAAGATATTTATCAAGCTATAGTCACTCTTGCAACTACAAAAGAAGATTATATTTTTGATTGGAATGGGTTTCGACAAGCAGGACAACTACAAAAGTTATTAAAAAAACTTCATTTAACAAAAACAACTTTTCACGGGTTACGTGATACTCATGCCTCCTTCCTCTTTTCCAAAAATATCAGTCTTGATTATATTTCTCGTCGTCTTGGGCATAATTCTATTCTAAATACCCAACAGTACTATCTTGAATTGATGCCAGAAAAAAAGCACCAACAAGATACAGAAGCTTTGAACCTTTTGAACGATTTATCATTATAATTAACACCAATTGACACCAAAAAGTACTTATAACCATTGATATAAAGCGATTTTACTTAACGTTTTAGCAATAATTAAAAAAAGTAGTAGGTAAAATAACAGTTGTAGTCATTCAATAAAATATAGAAAAAGTCTGAAATATGATTATTTCAGACTTTTTTGTGGTGTCTGTTTATTCTAAGCAAAATATGACGGCAGGCTTATTTTTTGATATAATAAACCTTATGGAAAACACAAAGAAAATAGAGAATTATCAAATCATGTTAGCACAGGCGAAAGCGCTATTTGCTAACGAAAAAAATCTGCTATCAAATCTTTCAAATGCTAGCGCTCTCTTAAAGATGACTTTACCAAATTCTGTTTTTACAGGTTTTTATTTATTTGACGGTCAGGAATTGCTTTTGGGTCCTTTTCAAGGCGGGGTATCGTGCGTTCATATTGCACTTGGAAAAGGTGTTTGTGGCGAAGCAGCAGCTAATCAAGAAACGATAATTGTGGCAGATGTGACAAAACATGTTAATTATATTTCTTGTGATTCAGCAGCCATGAGTGAAATCGTTGTCCCTATGGTTAAAAATAACCAATTAGTGGGGGTTTTGGATTTGGACTCACGTTTAACGGATGATTATGATGCGATTGACCAAGAGTATCTTGAAAAATTTGTTGCCGTACTTTTGGAAAAATCATATTGGAATTTGGATATGTTTGGAGTTAAAAAATAATGTATCAAGCACTTTATCGAAAATATCGTAGCCAAACTTTTGATGAAATGGTTGGGCAAACGGTCATTTCATCAACTTTAAAACAAGCAGTTTCTTCAGGAAAAATTAGCCATGCTTATCTATTTTCTGGTCCTCGTGGAACAGGGAAAACAAGTGCTGCTAAAATTTTTGCTAAGGCGATGAATTGCCCTAATCAAGTCAATGGCGAGCCATGTAATCATTGCGATATTTGTCGTGATATTACAAATGGCAGCCTTGAAGATGTCATTGAAATCGATGCTGCATCAAATAATGGTGTTGATGAAATTCGTGAAATTCGTGATAAATCAACCTACGCACCAAGCCGTGCAACTTATAAAGTTTACATCATTGATGAAGTGCATATGCTATCGACAGGTGCCTTTAATGCGCTTTTGAAAACGTTGGAAGAACCAACAGAAAATGTTGTTTTCATTTTAGCAACAACAGAATTGCATAAAATTCCAGCAACGATTTTATCACGTGTGCAACGATTTGAATTTAAAGCGATTAAATTAGTGGCTATTCGTGAACATTTGGCTAATATTCTTGACAAAGAAGAAATTAGCTATGAAGAAGATGCCTTGACCTTGATTGCGCATTGTGCTGAGGGGGGAATGCGTGATGCGCTTTCGATTCTTGACCAAGCGCTTAGCTTAACACCCGATAATCATGTGTCGCTTGCTATCGCAGAAGAAATCACAGGTAGCATTTCAATGACAGCCTTAGATGATTTTGTGGCAAATGTTTTGGCAAATCAAACCAGTCAAGCTTTGACAAATTTGGAAACTATTTTTGATAGCGGAAAGAGCATGAGTCGCTTTGCGACGGATTTGTTAAATTACTTACGTGATTTATTGGTCGTTCAAACTGGTGGTGAAAATACCCACACAAGCCAAACATTCCAAGAGAATTTAGCAACTGCTGAACAAAATCGTATTTTTACAATGATTGATTTGGTGACGAAAGCTTTGCCTGAAATTAAAAATGGTGTTCAGCCAAAAATTTATGCTGAAATGTTAACGATTCAATTATCAGAAGCAGGAAAAGAAATTTCGATAGCACAAGTTCCAGATGGATTGTCAGATGAATTAGCAAAGCTCAAGAATGAAATCAAAGACTTGAAAGAAGAACTTTCTAAGATTGATAGCTCAGCTATTTCTCAAAAAACAGTAAGCCGCAAAAAATCAGTTACTGGCTTTAAGTTTAAAGTGGACCGCGTGAAGATTTTGACTATCATGGAAGAAACGATTGTTGATAGTCAGAAATCAAGGGGATATCTAGAAGCTCTTAAAGGAGCGTGGAATGAGATTTTGGACAGTATTTCTGCTCAAGACCGTGCGCTTTTGCTAGGTTCGGAGCCAGTTCTTGCCAATAGTGAAAATGCTATTTTAGCTTTTGATGCAGCTTTTAATGCGGAACAAGCCATGAAACGAACTGACCTTAACGATATGTTTGGCAACATCATGAGCAAGGCGGCAGGTTTTTCACCAAATATTTTGGCTGTTCCACGTAAAGACTTCAACAGTATCCGAACAGAATTTGCTCAAAATTTGAAAAAACAATGCAAAGAGCCAGCACAGGAAGAAGTGCAAGAAGAAAATTTCATTCCAGAAGGTTTTGATTTCCTATCAGATAAAATTAATAAGATTGAGGATTAAAAAAGAACTTCAAACTGTACCGCACCCCAAAAGTTAGACATAAAATCTAACGATTGGGGTGTTTTTTGATGAAACTAAGCTATGAAGATAAATTGGAGATAT
>CAKPVT010000062.1 GCA_934196125.1 uncultured Streptococcus sp.
TTTCTCAACTCTATTTCAAACCGATTTCCGCCGCTTCCCTCTCGGACAACAACTATATTAGTTGTATCATCTCAAGAAATTTTTTGTCAACATCTTTTTTCAAAAAATTTTCAAGGTTGCAATTCTTGATTGCTGATAAATTCGGCTGCTCAATTGGCAACCATAACAGCTTATCATTTTATGACCTATTTTGTCAATATCTTTTTTGGTATTTTTCAGACTCTTAGGAACAAAAACTTATCTCAACGCCTTGAATTAACACTTAAAAATGCAGATTATCATTGATATTTTGGTATTAATAAAAAATCCGCAAATTGCGGATTTCTGATTTGTTAGTAAATTATTTTGCTTCAATTAAGCCAAGTTCACCGTCTTCACGACGATAAAGAACGTTTGTAACACCGTCTTCTGCATCTGTGTAGATAAAGAAGTCGTGTCCTAAAAGCTCCATTTGAAGAAGCGCTTCATCGATGTCCATAGGTTTTAGACTAACGTGTTTCGTACGAACAACTTCTACCACTGGTCCTTCTTCCACAGGCTCTGCTTCAAATTCACTTGTAAAAATTTGATTGGCAGGTAATTTTTCACGATGCTTTTTAGCAATTTTTGTTTTGTTTTTACGGATTTGACGTTCAATTTTGTCAGTTACCAAATCAATTGAACCATACATATCTTGCGAGACATCTTCTGCTCTTAGCGTAATAGAATCAACTAAAATGGTTACTTCAACTTTGGCAGTTTTTTCACGATAAACTTTAAGGTTAATGCGAGCGTCTAAACCTTGTTCAGCATGGAAGTATTTTTCAATCTTTCCGAGTTTTGATTCGACATAGTTACGGATAGCATCAGTTACTTCGATGTTTTCTCCACGAATACTATATTTAATCATAAAACACCTCTTTCTCGCTATAAAGCGCTTTCTTTACTCCCTTATTATACTGCTTTCATGAAAATTTGCAAGCATTTACCGCACAATCGTAAAACTTTTTACATTTTTTGCGCCATTTTCATAGAAAAGTTGATATATTCCTTTTAAAGTGGCGCCAGTTGTGTAAATATCATCAATAATCAAGACATTTTCTGGCACCTTTGAAATATTTTTTAAAGAAAAAGGATTGAGAGTTTCTAGGCGCTCTTTTCGTGTTTTATCGGACTGTTTACTGATTTCTCTCTTGATTAGTAAGTCTTCGTAGGAGATTTTAGCTGCTTGTAAAAGCGCTGTTACTTGGTTAAATTGTCTTTCTTTTAGCCGTTTTGAACTTATGGGAACTGGAACAAAGGTGTAATTTTTATATTTTTTTAATGCTTGTTTGAGTTCTTTTGAAAAAACGTGGCTTAAAAGGATATCTCCTTGAAATTTATATTTTGAAAAGTAATCTTTCATTGAAGAATTGTAGGTAAAAAGCGCTTCATGAGAGACGTGATGATGTTGTTTTTCCCATGCTTGACAATCTGGACATTGTTGAGAAAATCCATTTCGGCAGCAGTTTGGGCAATGAACATCTCCTATTCTTTCAAATGTTTTTTGACAATCCAGACACACGCCGTTGTCATCTTTTTTCATTAAGATGAGGTTTAAAAATTGTTCTTTTTTGGAAAATTCTTGTCCGCAGAGTAGGCAAATCATGCAAATCCTCCTCTTTTATTCAGTGCTTTAATTTCAGCAATAGCTTTCCTCATTTCTTTAGTGCTACCGTCATGCAAGAATAACAGTTCTCCTGTTGGACGCTCTGCTGCTCTCCCAACTCGCCCTGAAATCTGAACTAGCGCGCTTTTGGTGTATAATCTATGATTGGCAAGCAATACAAAGACGTCTACGCAGGGGAAAGTTACACCACGTTCTAAAATGGTTGTTGTTACCAAAATAGAAAGTTCTTGTTTCCTAAATTTTTCTACAATTTCTAAGCGCTTTTCTGTTTTACTAGACACAAAAGCGATTTGTTCTTCTGGAAAGTAAGTTTGTAAAATTTGAGTAAAGGCTTCTCCTTGTTCGATATTTGGGAAGAAAATTAGCAAAGGATAGCGGGTTTGACGTTGTTTTTTTAGAAGATTTATTAATTTCTGAGGAATTTTCTTCTTTGGCATATTAGATAAAATGCCAGACAACCAGATTTTTTGTGGCACAACTAATGGATTGGCATGAAAGCGTCGAGCAAGGTGCAATTTGGTCAGAGTTCCTGTTTTTACTTTTTTATCTAATTCATCTGTTGATGTCGCTGTTAAAAAGATCTTGGTTCCATTAGGTTTGATAGCTTTATCAACAGCATGGTAAAGCACGGCATTATCCACAAATGGAAAGGCATCAACTTCATCAATAATTAACAAATCAAAAGCTTGGTAAAATTTTAAAAGTTGATGTGTTGTGGCAATGATTAAAGGGGCACGTTTGTAGAGCTCAGAATCTCCATGAAGCAATGTAATCGGACACGAAAAATCACGTGACAAGCGTTTATAAAGCTCCAGACAAACATCAATTCGCGGACTTGCTAGGCAAACACAACCACCGTCATCAATTATTTTGGATACAGATTGGTAAATCATTTCTGTTTTTCCAGCACCTGTAACAGCATGAATAAGTAGGTCTTTCTTAGCATCAATGCTTTCTAACATCCCTTTTGAAACATCATCTTGGTAAGGAGTCAATTTTCCTTTCCAAATAAGAGAAGCTTTTTTAGAAAAACGTTTTTGTGGAAAATAATAGAGATGTCCATTACTCGTATTTCTTCCAAAAACAAGGCAATTTCGACAATAAAAAACGTTTGTTTGAAGTTTATTTTGTAAAGACACTTGACTACCACAACGATTGCAAACATAATGATGATTTAATTTTGTCATTGCTGGCAACTGTTTAGCCTGCTTTTTTAGGGCATCCGAAAGTTGAGCTTGCGTAAATAGCCTTCCATAATAATTATCCAGTTTATCCATACTTTATTTATTCGAAAAATTTTGCTAAATAGCTTAAAATCTTGTAAAATTTTGGTATGAACTATAAAACGATTAAAAATAATGGTATTTTTGAAGAAGAAATTAAAAAGTCACGCTTTATCTGTCAGTTAAAACGAGTTGGCACAGAGGAAGAGGGACGTCAATTCATTGCACAAATCAAAAAAGAACATTATAAGGCAACACATTCTTGCTCGGCTATGATTATTGGTGAAAATGCTGAAATCAAGTGTTCTAGCGATGATGGTGAGCCAAGTGGTACTGCTGGTGTTCCAATGTTAACTGTTCTAGAAAAACAAGGCTTGACCAACGTTGTTGCCGTTGTGACACGTTATTTTGGTGGTATTAAATTAGGTGCTGGTGGGCTTATTCGGGCTTATTCGGGCAGCGTTGCTAATGCTCTCAAGGAAATTGGTCTGGTTGAGGTAAAAGAGCAAGAGGGGCTCAAAATCACCCTTTCTTATCCTCAATACCAAACCTTTGCTAACTTTTTACAGGCTGAAAAACTGCAAGAATTCGATACAGAATTTCTTGAAAATGTCACAACCTATATTTACCTTGACCCTGACAATGTCAAAGAAGTTAGTGGGCGTTTGATTGAATTTTACCAAGGCAAAGTTGACTTTACTAAATCAGGTTCAAAAATTGTCGAAGTTCCCTTGTGATAGTATTTTTTTATCACCTTGATAAGAAATATGTATTTTACAAAGGAATTGATTAGGCATATACTTTTATCTATAAATTTTTAAATCAATAAGAGGTGAACATATGTCAAAAATTTACAATTCAATTACTGAATTAATTGGAAATACACCAATCGTAAAACTTAACAACATTGTCCCTGAAGATGCTGCTGATGTTTATGTTAAAATCGAAGCTTTCAACCCTGGTTCTTCTGTCAAAGACCGCATTGCCCTTCGTATGATTGAAGATGCTGAAAAAGCAGGCACAATCAAACCAGGTGATATTATTGTTGAACCAACTTCTGGAAATACAGGAATTGGTCTTGCATGGGTTGGCGCAGCTAAAGGCTACAAAGTGATTATCGTTATGCCTGAAACAATGAGTGTTGAACGTCGCAAAATTATTCAAGCTTATGGTGCTGAACTCGTTTTAACTCCTGGAAGTGAAGGAATGAAAGGGGCTATTGCCAAAGCAAAAGAAATTGCTGAAGAAAAAAATGGTTGGGTGCCTCTTCAATTTGCTAACCCTTCTAACCCTGCTGTGCACGAAGATACAACAGGTGCTGAAATTATCGAAGCTTTTGGTTCAACGGGTCTTGATGTCTTTGTTTCTGGTGTTGGTACTGGTGGAACAGTTTCAGGTGTTTCTCATGCTCTTAAAAAAGCTAATCCTAACGTTCAAGTTTATGCTGTTGAAGCTGATGAATCTGCCGTGCTTTCTGGTGAAAAACCTGGTCCACACAAAATCCAAGGTATTTCAGCTGGTTTCATCCCTGACACTCTTGACACCAAAGCTTATGACGATGTTATTCGTGTAGCTTCTGACGATGCTATCATTACTAGCCGCAATCTCGGTGGAAAAGAAGGATTCCTTGCTGGTATTTCTTCTGGTGCAGCTATTTATGCAACTATTGAAAAGGCAAAAGAACTTGGTAAAGGTAAAAAGGTTCTCGCGCTTCTCCCAGATAACGGTGAACGTTACCTTTCAACATCTCTTTATGATTTTAACGACTAATGTCACCAATTATATTAACTTTCCTTAGGTTACATTTCTCTCCTCTATCATTAAAATAATTATCTATGTATAAAAGCAAAAGCCTATCACAGTAACTGTGATAGGCTTTTTTCTACTATTTGTCAAGTATATCAATGCTTGGAAGATAAATTATTTTTGAGCAAGTGTTCATCAATAGG
>CAKPVT010000063.1 GCA_934196125.1 uncultured Streptococcus sp.
GATTGACAAGCTGGAACAAGCCATTACAGATTATATTTTTTATGACAACAATAAACGTATCAAGACAAAATTAAAAGAACTCAGTCCTGTGCAATACAGAACTAAATCCTTACAATAATTTATTGTCCAACTTTTTGGGGTCAGTACATTTCTCAGCTTTTGAATAAAACTACCAATTTTCCTATTGTGTTTTAACCGTCACATTACCCCAAGCATCTGGGGAATATTGACTATTGTTTAGTTACTACTACTCAAAACGTCATTGTAAGTAATGGTTAGACTGCCTAAGTTATCCAAAGAGTAACGATGACTGCCTTTCTTAAACCAAAGTCCTAAAATATCATCTTCTAAAACTGTCTGACTTGTGGTTTGAAGCCAATCTAAATCTTTACCGTAAGCAGACAATAATGTTAATGCTTTCCGTTTCCGAATAATACATCTCATCAAAGGGATTCTTTAAACTACGATAAACGAAGAACCAATAGCCAGATAGAGCAACTACTATAATAAATCCTAAAATTAGAAATACTTTCTTTTTCATTAATCCCACTCTTTAAAATATCTTCCCAGAAAATTCGTCAATCCTCCCACCTACTTTCAACAGTCACATCTCCCCAATCATCTGGAGAATATCGACTATTGTAAACAGAGCACCAATCTTTAAGAAGAACGTTCTTAACCACATTGTCACCAAAAGTAATGCACTCATCAATGCTACTGCCATATTCGTCAAGAAATGTTTGCACATACTCTTTATTATTATCAGGAGTAGCATCGTTAAATACCCACAAACTCCTATAAAGCACTCTATTTTTGACATCATACTCATATTCAATATTCAATGTTTGGCTACTTCCACCACCGACATCATATCTAACTTCAAAAAAGAAGTCTTTTTCACTATAATCAAACGTATAATGTAAACTAGTCACAGATTTAGGTAGATGTTCTTCATCGTATTCTTCCTGTTGTAACGCATCAACAATTGGTTCCCCACTAGCAGGATTAGAAACTCCTTCAATTTTTTCCAAAGCTGGTGTTCCTAATGAATTCCGTTGATTATAGTAAATTTCATCAAAAACATTATGAATAATATAACGGCGAACAGCAAAATAACCTAGGCAAAGCGCCACTAATGACAGGGAAAAGATAAGCCACTTTTTAAGTCTTTTCATTTTTTAATCCTCATAAAAAGTATCTAAACATTACAATCGCCTTTTTTAGTTATCATTCAAAACGTCATCGTAAGTAATGGTTAGACTACCTAAGTTATCCAAAGAGTAGCGATGACTGCCTTTCTTAAACCAAAGTCCTAAAATATCATCTTCTAAAACTGTTTGGCTTGTCGTTTGAAGCCAATCTAAATCTTTACCGTAAGCAGACAATAATGTTAATGCTTTCCGTTTCCGAATAATACATCTCATCAAAGGGATTCTTTAAACTACGATAAACGAAGAACCAATAGCCAGATAGAGCAACTACTATAATAAATCCTAAAATTAGAAATACTTTCTTTTTCATTAATCCCACTCTTTAAAATATCTTCCCAGAAAATTCGTCAATCCTCCCACCTACTTTCAACAGTCACATCTCCCCAATCATCTGGAGAATATCGACTATTGTAAACAGAGCACCAATCTTTAAGAAGAACGTTCTTAACCACATTGTCACCAAAAGTAATGCACTCATCAATGCTACTGCCATACTCCTCAAGGTAGGCTTGCACATATTCTTTATTGTTATCATGAGATATCCACAAACTCCTATAAAGCATTCGGTTTTTGACATCATACTCATATTCAATATTCAATGTTTGGCTACTTCCACCACCAACATCATATCTAACTTCAAAAAAGAAATCTTTTTCACTATAATCAAATGTATAACCTAAACTAGTCACAGATTTAGGTAGATGTTCTTCATCATATTCTTCGTGTTGTAACTCATCAACAATAGGTTCCCCACTAGCAGGATTAGAAACTCCTTCAATTCTTTCTAAAGCAGGTGTTCCCAGTGAATACTCCTGATTATAATAGATTTCTTCAAAAATATTATGAACATAGTAGTGACGATAAGCGAAGTAGCCTAGACAAGCCAATAACAATGGGATAACCAAAAACAACCATTTTTTACTTAGTTTCATTTTCTCAATCCTTATAAAGTTCATTCTGACCATTCTCTAATGCCGTGATAAAGTCAGCTGTGGCAGAGTAATGTTCTTTAAGGTACTGCTCACACTCTTCTTCACTTTTAGACACATAATAACCAGAATTGCCTGACGCAAGTTCATGATAATCTTTTGGAACCAAGCTGTCATAAATCGTTGATTTTATATCGTCTAATTCTTTGTATTTCAAAAACTTATCCGCACGAGTATAGGTTCCTGCATTAATAGCTTGATAATATTGATTAGCTGCTTCTTGATAGCTAAGACCTGTCTTCATCATTTCGGTAATATTGACAGCGTCTAAATCGGCTTTATAATCATCATTTCCGATACTTGGCTTCGCAAACGCATCAGTAGTAACATCTCCTCGCCAACCCGCTAAATCATTTGTCTTTTCATTATCTAGGGTATAGAGGTTAGAGAATCGTGTTGGATTTTGATACAAAATTGTTGCCATGGTAATAGACTGGTGAGCAAAGTCAGCTTGATTAGCATAACTTTGATATTTGCTATTCCAAAACGCTTCAAACTCTGCTGTTGTCATTTCACCATAGATAGCTTCTACCCCTTGTTTATAATCATGAATGAGCTTTCTATCTAAACTATCATAATCCTTTACACTACCTGAGCTTATTTGGTTCTGCAGGCGAATATTATAACGTAACTTATCAATATCTTTTTGCTTAATCCCTAGATAAGTTAAAAAATCTTCTGCTGTAGAAACTAGTAAGCGATTATCAACTTCATAATAAGTTCCTGCCGTATTAACCCACATCGCATCAGCAAGATAACCATTTAACTTTTCTTCAGCAGTTAAGGCAGTTTTTCCTTCTTCACCATAAACAAAATTCCCCATGGTGAGTAATAACAAATAATCTCGTTCATTTTGCGAGAGTTTCGGAAACTCTTTGTCAATGCCTCGTTTAACGTCTAGGATAATTTGAGCAGTTTCCGCATCAAAGCCGTACTGGGTCATGAGATTAGCCATGAATGTTTTTTCTTCGGTAGTGGCTTTGACATCCTTAACCGCATACTGGTTATTTAGAACCGTTGCCCAAGACATATTCGCCATCGCTTGAAAAGTACCTGTTTGGGCATTCCATGACTCCCCTATTTGGGATAAGCCAAGCGTCATTTGCGTATCAATATCCGCTAGCGCATCAAAGATACTGGCTGAATAAGTGTCAAAAGCATAGAGCTTTTCTAAGATTTCTTCATAAGTCCGTTTGAGCTCCGCATGCATCTCAATCAATTCCGCATGGTATTGATGAAAGCTCGTTTTGCGTTCTAATGACATCGCTGAAATTAAAGACAATTGTAGTTCCATCTCTTCAAGAACATTTAGGCACTGCTGTTGCTGGTCGATGCGTTGAATCAGCTCGTCTTCTCGCCAAGATTTTCCGTCCACCATCTCAATATAATCACTCGGCAGTTTGCTAATCAGTTGGCTTAAGGTTTCTTCGTAGAGTTCCCCACCACGAGCTAAAGGGGTGAGAACCGTATCCGCAAAAGTCCTGGCAGAATCATAAGCCTTGCCTTTTAAGCTTTCCGTATCGGAAACAAACTGATTAATCGCTTGTTGGATAGCTTGATACCCTTCCAGTTGGTGTTGACAATAACTAGTGGTCGTTTGCGCTTGACTTTGTGAGTCCTCTAAAATCATATCAATGCTCATCTTGAGCCTCCTTTCGCAAGAGATCCGTTAAAGCATCTTCCAGATCGTATTCCTTTTTTCTCAGGTCTGCAATCTCTTCCTCTGCTTCCCAAAACAAGTGGTGACGATAACGACTCGTCATCTCTAAAGCCGTTTCAAAGCGAGGCGCATAATGACTCTGATAAGCATCTTGCCATAAAAACTCCTCTGAGTGAGCCACTATGCCAGAATAGTAGTCATAGGTCTCTTGTAACTCAGCTGTCTTACGACGAGATGCATAGGTCTCCTCCATTTGTTGTTCCAGTTCGTACTTTTTCATCCTATTCTCCCTTTATCGCCTGTGCGCCTTCTTGGTCAACCGCTTCAAAATCACTGGCCACCGAATGCAGGTGTTCCATCGTCGTTGTAACGGCTGTTTTAATCTGGTTAGCCATTTCCCCACTTCGTTGAATGACGGCTTTAGCTTTTGGGTTTCCTTGCACGGTTGTCTGCTCATCCAACGTAACTGATGACGCATCCGCTAATAACTGTTCCTTAGCAGCTGTCAACGCTGTTGCATGTTGTTGCGCTACTGATAAATCGCTTTTAATTTCCATCAAATCTCCTCCCATTGTCCTTGGTGTTTTTCCTTATTCTATCATAAAATTTTTTCGAAACGAACCAAAAACTATATCAATGGGTTTTCAAGTGCATAAAATCCCCATTCTTCTTAACACATTTTCAATATTATTAAAAAACAAAAAAGCCGATTTTGACCTGCACCCCAAAAGTTAGACAGAAAATCTAACGATTGGGGTGTTTTTTGATGAAACTAAGCTATGAAGATAAATTGGAGATATACACTCTACGAAAACA
>CAKPVT010000064.1 GCA_934196125.1 uncultured Streptococcus sp.
TAATGCAAATAAAATCAACAGAACAGATAGTTGGTTTGAATGAAGTGATAGAACTCATTATGCATATTAAAGAGATACCAGATCCGATATCTTAGAGTTTTATAAAGAATGCGCCAGCCGACAAATAATCGCAACTTGTTGCGTAAACAAATATCGGCAGCCCTTTAGGGCACAGGCTTCGCTGACGATACCTGAACTCTGGCGGAGGCTATAGCGTTGCCAGCTACATCCTCTCGTCCCTGAGAGGTTTCTGTCCCCCAGAACAGGGGGAACCGAAGGGGACGTAAAGACTATTGAAGGTTGGCTTTCGAAAATCTTATCATGTTCCTAATCTCATGTAATTATAACTCGAACAAAAAGGTGAATGTCAAGGCTGCCTAATTGGCAGCTCTGCCAATACCAATTAATAACATGTTTTTTGAAAAAATGTTGGATGTGCTAACTACTGAAAATCAGTAGTTACGTTCTAACGGTGATTTACTGATAATTATCTTCATTTTTTAAAGTAAAATTATGGATTTAGAATATAGATCTTTTCGTGACATTGATTTAAACGATGTCTTTTTTAATTCTTTGAGAGAAAGTTATGAAGGTTTTGATGAATGGTATAAGCGAAAAGCTCAAGAAGGAGCTAAAGCTTTAACCTATATCGAGTCAGAAGAGTTAAAAGATTTTTTATACTTGAAGCGAGAAGATGAAGAAGTAACAGACACAATTCCTCCTCTTCCACCAATGAGAAGATTGAAGATAGGAACCTTTAAGTTCGATAATAGAGGAACAAAGCGTGGGGAAAGATTTATAAAGAAAATCTTGGATCAGGCTATTGTTGATAATATTGAAGAAGTTTATGTTACAATCTTTCCTGAAGATCGATTGTTACCGCTCATAAATATGTTCAAGACCTATGGTTTTGTTAAGAAGGCTATAAAAAAGCATCCTGATGGTAGGTATGAGGAAGTTTATATTAGGGAAATGAATAAACATTCTGATGATTTATTATTAGATTATCCTTATGTTCATTGCAATAAGGGAGATCAATATATTTTGTCTATATATCCAAAGTTTCATACTTTGATGTTTCCTGATTCAAAATTAGATACAGAAAATGAATTTGATGTAATTAATGATATTTCTGAGACTAATAGTATTCATAAAATTTATATTTGTTGGATGCGAGATGTTTGGAAATTAAAGAAGAATGATAAGCTTGTTATATATAGAACTAGTGATATCCCTGGACGAGCATTATATCGGAGTGTAGCTACTTCTGTTTGTACTGTTTTAGAAGTTAAAACGTATGGTGATTTTGATTCAGAGGAAGAGTTCTTGAAATATATGAAGAGCTATTCTGTGTTTACTGAAGCGGATTTAAGATATTGGTACAACAAAAAAAGTAATTTTACTGTTATAAAAATGCTATATAATATTGCGTTTCGTCATCGCATCATTATGAAAGAATTAGTTGAACGAGCAGGTATAGATAGAAATATTTATTGGGGGTTCAGACAATTGGATAATAAGCAATTTAATTCAATATTAAAGTTAGGAAAGGTAGATGAACGTTATATTATCGATTAAACCAAAGTTTGTAAAAGAAATTTTCGAAGGTAGGAAAATCTTTGAGTATCGGAAAACAATATTTAAAAAGCCAGTTGACAAAGTCTATATTTATAGTAGTAGTCCTGTTTGTCGTATTGTTGGTGAATTTAAGATAAAGAATATTATAACCGATACACCAGAAAATCTATGGGAAGAAACAAAAGAATATTCTGGAATAACTAGATTGTTTTTTGATTCTTATTTTGAGGGGAAAAGAATAGCTTATGCACTTAAGATTGAAAATGTTGTAAAATATAGTGAAGCAATTCATCCAAATATAATATTTGATCATTTCACAGCACCGCAATCTTTTGTATATACAGAATTAAACTTAAAATATTAATATTATGAGCAAAGATAAATATAAAAGAACCAATGTACATAGTGATTTACTTGCAAAGGTTATCTTTCGAGTAGATGTTGCGGGTTTGACTGATTTGACGGGCTATATCAATAGAGTTAAGGGCTTAGATTTGATAAAAAAATCTTTTAATAGGATTTTACCGCTCAAAAGTCGTTCAGTTAGTTTTGTGATAGATGCTCAAAATTCAGAAAACTCTAAATTTACCCAAAATTCAGAAATCGATAATGGATTTCGTTTTTTGGATTGTACAATAGAGGAAGGCTCAAAGGCAGTTCTTGATATAGTTAATGATAGTATTGTTGTTTCGATAGATTGTTCTGGAGCCTATTCTGGAAGTCGTCATTATACAGCCTTAATAAGTCAGCTTCTCGAAGAGATGTTTGAATATGATAAATTTGTGAGTATCAGACGTCTAGGAATTAGAAAAATAGATAAAAAAGATTTCCAAAAAGAAGAAGATATTTTTGACGTTTTTGAGGGCGATATCAATCTATTTTATAGATTAAGAGATAATACGCTTGTAAAAAATCGTAAGTATTATGATTTGCTGGAAAAAAATAATATCAGATATAATTATAATCAGCAATTTAATAGATATATCAATAGTGATAAAATAGGAGTTATTATTGATTTAGATGCATATATTGCTGATGAATTTTTTAGAATGGATGAATTAAGAGATTTAAAAACATTGAATACTTTATTGAATGAAAACATTCAGGACGAAATGTTTGAGATATTCAAATCATGTGTAACGGAAGAATACTTAGAAAAATGTTATAATTATGAAAACAGATAAAGTCTTTTCTGCATCATTTACTCCAGATCCTTTTGATTATAGCACCGATAATACAACGCAAGCAGAGTCTCCTGTATTCGATGTTAGTTCTGTATCTAAAGAAACATTAGATACAGATGTGATATGGGGGGCAATGCCTACTTATGACGGTGAAGTAAAACATTATGAAGAGATATAGTAATTTGCAGTGTTATGTATCAAAGTTTGAAAACCTTGAAGTACATATTTTTGTGATAGGCTATAAGAACTTAGGAGAAAGTTGTATCATACTATATGTAGATACAGGTAATTCTAATAAGGTCGTTTTCTCAATGGTTGTAGATTCTTATTTACAAAACAACATTAATCTAGCTAAAGTTATCTTATCAAAATATAATGTTGATAAGTTGAATATAGTATGTTGGACACATCCTCATCATGACCATTCTTTAGGCATTGATGATTTGGTTAAAGATTTCTATAGTGATAATTTGGTTTTTATAAGACCTGATTTTTATTATGGAGATAAAAATATAGGATTGTTGAAAAATGAATGTAATAAGACGATTGATATTTTCTCGAATATATTAGGATGTGTTAGTAAGAAGAATCTTTGGCCGATAAAATCTTCGGGAGGAACAGGTAATTGTTATCAAATAGATTTGATTTCGGAAAATGATAATAAAATCAAAAATTCAGATATATTTTTTTTGACGCCCAATATTTCAACATTAGATTGGAAAGCAATTTATAATGAATCTCTAACTAGTCCAAATGAATTATCTGTTTCTTTTGTCTTGTCTTTGGATGATTATATGTTTTATTTTGGCGGTGATACTGAAAATCCAAATATTAAGTGTTGTAATCAGCAACTATTAAAAGATATAAGATGGGTTAAAGTACCACATCATTGTTCTAAAACAAGTAACGCTTTGGTCTATAGTTTAGGTGACAATTTAGATTATGCGGTTTCAACTGTTTTTTTAAGCACAATTTACCTGACAAAGAAATTCAAGATCTCTATGCCAATAAAACAATATTATATATGACTCAAATGGCAAAAGAAGATAAAGGAAAGTATGGTATAGTTGAATTTACATATAAATTTAATATTGATGGCACAACGGTTGATGTTACCACTTATGGAAATGCCTATAAGTATGACGAAGCATAAACTTCTTATTTGATCTTAGTAAAGAAATATGTAAAAGACTTATGTGAAGGTTGAGGGGGATATAAAAAGAAAATAATGCATTTTAAAATTTATCACAGCAGTAAGAGAGAAGAATTTCAAGCATATTTCTTTTGTATGTTGTAATGTTTCTCTGGCGGTCCCATTCCGCACAATCATGGCGTAGACCGCTTTGGCCCGCCAACCTTAGAGCGTAGCGGTTCTGAGCACCGAGTAGGGCGGTTACATCCTTCCTTTCTGAGAAGGGTTCCTGTCCCCTGTGAGGGGAATCGAAAGGGTCGTAAAGCCTATTGTGGCTTGGTTAGGATGTGGAGCTCCCTTTGGGAGGACACTGAAAAAGTCCCTTTTGGGGGTATGGTAGTTTAACATTCTGCTTTTAAAATAGCCTCCCTAAAAGTT
>CAKPVT010000065.1 GCA_934196125.1 uncultured Streptococcus sp.
ACTTAATTGATGGCAAACTTGAACTTCGTGCACATCCATCTAAAAAGATTCATGCCAAATTGTACATTCTTTATCCTAACGAATTTAATCAATATTAAGCATATTTTATGTTAAAAAGAATTAATTACAATTCTGTTTTAAAGCTTTTTGTTTATATTTGCATATAAAAATATAAAAGTTATGAGACAAAAAATGAATAATTTTAAAAATGATGAAGCTTTGAAAGTTCAAATCTATAAGTTTACTTCAGGGCTCTTTTTTTTGCTATGTGCCCCTGTCGCAATTATATATTTATTTGAGGATGGCTTTTGGATGTCACTTAGTATGTTTCTTTATTTTGGTTTTTGGGGCGGTTTGTTTTCTTTTGTAGAAACTTTTTTTCCACAGTTAAGAAAAAAATCCTCATCTTTCGAAAACAGGAGCCTAAGTATGTGTGTTTCTGTTAGTGTATGTTTGCAATTATTATTGATCTTGGTTAGTTTCTTTCCTTTTGCCATGATGAGCAAAAACTTTATTAACTGGATTAATATTATTTTTAATTTAGAGTTTAGAACAAGCTATGAGGGTGGAATAATAGTTTCTATATTTACTTTGGGGGTAATAAGCACTTCTATATATATATTTGTTATGTTCTGCAATTCAGTAAATAGCAAGAATAAAGAAATGAAGCATGGTATTTTTGCTTTTATAGCGATACTTGTATTGTTTACTGCATTTTCTTTTGTTAAAATTCATAATAGCAAACCAGAAGACAATCAATTTATTCAATCTCAAAAAGAAATAGAGGATAGGCAGTTAGATCAAGATATTCAGCAATACAGAATGTAAAAATACAAAAAATATTCAGATCACGAATATTGATAGTTCATTTTTATAATGGTGATTTGGCAAAACGTAAAGGAAACATTAATAAAAGATTTATGCAAGATAATTTTGAGAATCTTATAACGCACAAAGATATGCAGAATATGGAAGAAGGCATTGCGGCTTCTTATCTGGCAGCGTACCTTCATATAGACTATAAACAATTTGAGGTAAGAAAAAGTCCAGATTTGGCATTGACTTTCGATAATAAGATGG
Organism: uncultured Streptococcus sp.; assembly: GCA_934196125.1. Lineage (GTDB taxonomy): Bacteria > Bacillota > Bacilli > Lactobacillales > Streptococcaceae > Streptococcus. Next base: position 1,081 of record CAKPVT010000065.1, read on the forward strand.
TTGGTGTTGAAATTACCACATTGCGTCCTTCAATATATATGACTTTTCCAATGGACAAGCCTTCTAAGGGGCAAAGTATTCAGGCAGTAGAAAATGCTGTTAGGAAAATTATATATGAATGTATGCTAGATTTGAACTTGTTTGATCTTACGATGCAAATTGAGCTTGAGCCAGAGTTATATTTTGGTGGTATTCAGGTAAAAAAGGTAAAAGATCTTTTAAAAAGCTCTTTTATGGACATATTCGCCAATTTTTCCAATGATGTGGTTGAAATAGATTCTTCTAAGGTGCTAAGGAACTATAAGTATGGTAAGCATGGGTACTTTTTAAGTGTGGAGTTTACGTGTTATCCAAACTCTGGTTTTGATAAACTTATAAAAAATAATTTTTCGGTAATTTCAGACATAATAAAGTTTACTTTTCATGGTTTCTTTCATCCTTTGCCATTCTGGTCAATAGAACCTTTTATACGAAAAAAAGAGAAAAAACTAACATTCTATAAAAATCAAAATACAAACTTTCAGGAATACTGGCTCTGTCTTTATTTACCTGAAACAGAATATTACTTCACTATAAAAGGAGTAAAGATTCCTGAAAGTTTTGAAACTTCATACGATAGGATTATTATGATTCAAAGTAAGCCACCATTTTGTAGAGGAATCTGATATTATATGCTTCTACCATCCCAAGAACTTGCCTCCCTCATCGAAAGTCTTTTCCCTGTCATACTTGCCGAAGTATGATTTACGATGAGTAACTTTCGGGAAAGTTGCGAGGGAGGTGGTCACAATTTGTAATCACCTCCTATTAAAATATAGTGTTTGAAACATTGAACGTATCATTTCAATCCTTCAATAATATCGCTAACATCATCTTCGCTGAGTCTATACCATTCACCTCTTATATGCAAATTACTATATAAATTGTGCAAAGCAGTTTCTAAAGCTGAAGCAAATTTGCGTGTTGGATATCTGTGACTCGCAATCAGTTTTATAGTAGGCTTTTCGCTTTGCAGAGTTCCCTCTCTATAAACAGGATTATTAGACATTCCTATCTTATAGAAGCCATTGGCTTCATCATGCATCAAATAGACAAAACAAGGGTCTTTCTCTACAGTATTACTTACTGCAGTATCTTTAATATCCTCAATAGTCTTAAGTTTTTCGGATGAATATGAAGAATCGAATTTACTGATTTCTTCCGCAAGTATAATAAACATACTTTTAATTATCATAGGACACACTTTCTTATCCATGATACAACTTTGGATATCGATATCTATAAAAGTTCCTCCTTCAGAATTAAATGAAATTCTTACCATACTAAGAGTTTCAGATAGAAATAGTGACAAATCTTTATGAGAAAGAGCAAACTCATTTTTTCTTATTGATGCTTTCTTCTTGCCAATGATTCGTGGAGTACAACTTAAAAAGCCTCCAAGATAATCTTCGTCCTTAAGATATGTGCAATAGTTTTCATTATCTTCTGGTAAAATAACACCATTAGCATTCTTTGCGGGCTTAGACTCTAAAGTAAAGTCAAGAATATCTCCATTGCTAAATTTTAATGATATAGTATCGCCCTTTTTCAATTTTACATATTTCGTATAGAAATTAAACACCAAAAACATTTTGCTGTTCTTAAAACAATTACTGATATACAAAGCATCAGTATTCTTTACTGCCATCGGGACTCCAACAGTAGTTTCTAAACCAGATATTTGTTTCCAATTAATAATGGTTTCGTTAGTAAACGAATCTGCATGTTTGTCCAATTTGTATGGATATATATAATCCATTTCATTATCTACGATAAATGCAAGTTCATCTTCCGGAAATCTTATAATTGTAGTATCAGGATTCAATATACGGCAGATTCCCTCAAAATCACTATTGATGACATGAGACTGTGGCATATTATATCCAAATAAAGTTAAGCGGACGATAGGAGTTCCAGCATGCACTCGCTCATAGTCTTTGACATACCATTTCAACTCCATATATGTTGCTTTTTGGATGTCGAAAAAATCCTTAGTCGCAAAAGCGATATTCTGTCTTATCATAATTTTGCCTGTTATTATTAATGATATTTTGTTTTTACTTCAAACATTTTTTATTCTACATATAAGAGAGAATTATAGTACCTTTATAATATAGTTATCATAAATCGTCAATAAATCAATGATAATGGAATCTCCTTCTTGGTAAAGATTATAAGTGATGACCCTTGCACCACCACTCTTACCTTTCTGACACCTTTGCCAAGACTAGTACCTTGAAAAGGATCCTGTTCTAAGCCTGTAAGAAAAGCATCGT
>CAKPVT010000066.1 GCA_934196125.1 uncultured Streptococcus sp.
GGATTTTGGACTGCTTTTGGACATATAAAAACTCCCCTTATAGTTTCTAGTGAATTTTTGTTTTTTCACTGTCTACTTGACAGGGAGCTGTTCAGTTTTTTGCTTGCCTTTTTATTAAAATCATTCCACTAAAACGCCAAATCCCCCAAGAAAAACAGATTTTTTGCTATAATATAAGAACAGAAAGCGAGACGATATGACGCCAAATAAAGAAGATTACTTAAAATGTATTCATGAACTTGGAGAAACCAGAACTAAAATCACGAACAAACGCATTGCTGAATTAATGAAAGTATCTGCGCCAGCTGTTTCTGAAATGATCAAAAAAATGATTGCCGAGGACCTCATTGTCAAAGATAAAGAGCTTGGCTACTACCTGACCAAAAAAGGCTTGCTTTTGGTTTCAGAACTTTACCGAAAACACCGTTTGATAGAAGTTTTTCTAGCCAACCATCTTCATTACAATGCTGATGAAATTCACCAAGAAGCAGAAGTTTTAGAACATACGGTTTCTACCATTTTTATCGATCGTTTGGAAGAAAATCTTAATTTTCCCGCATTTTGTCCACACGGTGGAACAATTCCAAAAAAGGGTGGCTTTTTAGTAGAAATTCATCATCAAACGCTCAGTCAAATTGAAACATTGGGAACTTACAAAATCAGTCGCACGCACGACGAAGCTCATTTGCTAAACTACCTTGAAGAACATGAGTTGGCCATCAATGATGTCGTCGAGTTGGTAAAAGTCGATAACTATGCCAAAACGCACACACTAGCCTACCACTCACGACAATTGGTTATCCCAGAAAGAATTGCTGAACAAATTTATGTTGAACGAGTATAATCATTCAATAACAAAATGACTCCAAAACCTAGTTTTTGGAGCTCTATAATTTCTGTAGTGGGGAAAATCCTGCTAAGAAGTTATGGGGCTTTTGAGTATACAAAAAATCCCTGAAAAGGCAACAGTTTTCTTCACAGTACCTTCAGCTTGACTAAGCTTTGGATTAATTTTTTCTTTTGACATAACTGCCACCTCCTAACTACAGAGTGAGAACCTGTATTCACAATATCATAATTCCCTTAAAATCCGGCTAATATGTGATAATTTTACAAAAGCAACCTCCGACGCTACTGATTTTTCAACATCCTTTGCTAATCTGCGAGAGTGGTTCAACCAAGAAAATGTTAGCTCAACCACCCAGCGTTTTGGGATAATTTGCCAACTTCCTTTGATTTTTTCAGAAATATCCACTGGACACTGAAATTCCTCACTCATCATCTTTTCAAAACTTTTCCGATATCCAGCATCTGCTGAAAAAGCCTTGATTGTTGTCTAACCCAGCGAATGCTTGGAGTTGATTTGGATTTTTAAAATTATGGATATTCTTTATTTCAGCTAGAATAATAGCACCAAGGCGAGTTCCGATTCCAGGAATAGAGGTGATGAGAGAATCTAATTCAACCATCAAGAGATTAATTTCTTCTTGGACTTGATTAATCTGCTTATCATAGTGTCTAATGCTTTCAATTAATTGCACTAATTCTAAGGATAACACGGTAGAAGTATTACCAATAGTTTGTTTGGCTATCTCTTGTATCTGATGAGCTTTATCAGCGGTTAGACGTTTGATTTTAAGTAATGATGAGAAGTGAGCGCGAGCTATCTTTTGAGAAGAAGGATAGTTTGTTAGTAGCTCATAGACAAACTGATTGTGTAGATTCTTAACGATTCCATGAAGCTCAGGAAAGATAATATCAAGCAATCTGACATATAAGTTCTTGCATTTAGAGCGAGAGTGAATTAAGCGATTTTGGTAACGTGTCAACTCTTTTAACTCATCCATTACTTTATCTACTTTATCTGTTTGATAGTATTCAGGAGTGACATCAGACCGTAATTTACAAGCAATTAAAAGAGCGTCCTTACTGTCTGTTTTTGTTTTTCGTAGAGATTGAGAGTTGGCAAATTGTTTGATAATAAAAGGGTTGTAGGCAAACACGTTGTAACCTAATTCTCTTAAAAAAGCGACAATATTGTAGTTATAGTGTCCAGTACTTTCAAGTGCTATTTGGACATCTTGCGTTATAGAAGATAATTGCTCAAGTTTTAATCTAAGGTCTTTAAAACCTTGATACGAATTGGTGAATCTGAAGTTAGTGATTACTATTTCTCCAGTTTCATCAATACAAGCTAAATCGTGTTTGTTTTTGGCAATATCAATACCAACATAAAACATAAGTTTCTGATTCCTTTCAAAATGATTAGCGACTGTTGTTCGTCCCACGCACTCTTTGCCTTGTTTCCTTACACGATATAAAACGTCTGGGCGTTATCATTCCAATTACCAATAGAACAAAGAGCTGTGGTTAGAGCCTTTCTGAAATCGTCAAAGCGATTGGAACCTATACTAATCCACAGCGCTGAACTAAGTATAAAACAAATCTAAAAAATAATGAAAGAAAGGGTTTATACTGGCGGGAGCTACCCGCTAATATAAATATAAGGAAACCTGTTGGTTCACTTAGAATTAAAAAATAAAAAAGTTAAGAAAAAATCAAGGATAAAAAAATTAGATAAACGAGTAAATAACCCAAAACACCAGATAAATTGACCTGCACCCCAAAAGTTAGACAGAAAAAAATCTAACGATTGGGGTGTTTTTGTATGAAATTAAGTTATGAAGATAAACTAGAAATATATCAGTTAAGACAGGC
>CAKPVT010000067.1 GCA_934196125.1 uncultured Streptococcus sp.
AGTTTAGCTCAGCTGGGAGAGCATCTGCCTTACAAGCAGAGGGTCAGCGGTTCGATCCCGTTAACTCCCATTAAGAACTTTATATGCGGGTGTAGTTTAGTGGTAAAACTACAGCCTTCCAAGCTGTTGTCGCGAGTTCGATTCTCGTCACCCGCTTTATATCATTGGTTATCCAAGTTTTCTTGGGCGCATAGCTCAGCTGGTTAGAGCGCACGCCTGATAAGCGTGAGGTCGGTGGTTCGAGTCCACTTGTGCCCATTAGAAATATGGTCCGTTGGTCAAGGGGTTAAGACACCGCCTTTTCACGGCGGTAACACGGGTTCGAATCCCGTACGGACTATTATAATTTGGAGGATTACCCAAGTCCGGCTGAAGGGAACGGTCTTGAAAACCGTCAGGCGTGTAAAAGCGTGCGTGGGTTCGAATCCCACATCCTCCTTTAATATTGTTGACGCGGGATGGAGCAGCTAGGTAGCTCGTCGGGCTCATAACCCGAAGGTCGTAGGTTCAAATCCTGCTCCCGCAATAGAAGGCTCGGTAGCTCAGTTGGTAGAGCAATGGATTGAAGCTCCATGTGTCGGCGGTTCGATTCCGTCTCGCGCCATTAATTTTATATTTTTAGGAAGGGTAGCGAAGAGGCTAAACGCGGCGGACTGTAAATCCGCTCCTTCGGGTTCGGGGGTTCGAATCCCTCCCCTTCCATATTACGGGCATAGTTTAAAGGTAGAACTAAGGTCTCCAAAACCTTCAGTGTGGGTTCAATTCCTACTGCCCGTGTTGACGTTGTGGCGAATGTGGTGAAGTGGTTAACACACCAGATTGTGGCTCTGGCACGCGTGGGTTCGATTCCCATCATTCGCCTTTCTATTATTGGGGTATAGCCAAGCGGTAAGGCAAGGGACTTTGACTCCCTCATGCGTTGGTTCGAATCCAGCTACCCCAGTTTATTTGCCGGCGTGGCGGAATTGGCAGACGCGCTGGACTCAAAATCCAGTGTCCGCAAGGACGTGCCGGTTCGACCCCGGCCGCCGGTATAATATAGCAAAAAAGCCCCAACCAATAGGGCTTTTTTGCTATATTTCTGTAATTTGTCGAGAATAATGGGATTTTTTAGATTAATAATTTTCTGAGTGTGTCTAAAGGAGATATTTAGAGGGTAAGATTGGGTTGTTTTTGAAATTTTGCTTCACTAAGAAGAACTTATATGGTATTTGTCAATTATAGTAGTTTACATGACTTAAGCTTTAGCGAGAACAACTTTTGTTCTCGCTTTTTAATGTTTAATTTTAAAATATAATATGTTCTTAAGACTGAAAATTGTATCTTTTAGGGGGTGTCAGTTATTCAAAACGTAAATTATGCTACTACTTTTATTATAATTGACTTTAGATAAGAAGGAATATATATCATTGCATAATGTTTGGGTGATGATGTTCGTAATGTTAAAAATTTATGGTTTTTGGGAAGAATGTGGATATTTTAGTTTATCTTCTAAAATTATTTGATATAATAAATGTAATATTTTAAAAGGATTATTGAATGGCTATTATTGAAAAGGCACCAGCTAAGATTAATTTGGGGCTAGATATTATAGGAAAACGACCAGATGGTTATCATGATTTATCTATGATTATGGTTAGTGTTGATTTGAATGACTATATTATGGTTTCTGAAATTGATGGAAGTGAGATTGTGGTTGAGTCTGATAATCATAAAATGCCCTTAAATGGTAAAAATGACGTTTTTAAGGCTGCTAAATTGATTCGTGAGGCTTGTCAGATTGATTCAGGAGTTAAGATTGAATTGAAAAAATCAATTCCTATTTGTGCTGGTCTAGGTGGTGGTTCAACAGACGCTGCTGCTACAATTCGAGCTTTGGATAAATTATGGCAGCTTAATCTTTCTAAGAATGAAATGATTGATGTTGGATTTCAAATAGGGAGTGATGTTCCGTACTGTCTGGAGGCAGGCTGTGCGTGTATTTCTGGTAAGGGAGAGATTGTAGAATATCTTGATTATCAATTATCAGCTTGGGTTGTTTTGGTGAAACCTGAGTTTGGTGTTTCAACACGTACGGTTTTTCCTGAGATTGATTGTAAGACGATTTCACGTGTAGACATTGCTTCGTTACGAGAGGCGGTGCTTGCTAAGGATTACGAAAAAATGATTGCATATATGGGAAATTCTTTGGAGGATATTACCATTAAGCGCAAGCCATTTATTCAAAAAATCAAGGATCGGATGATGAGTTGTGGGGCAGATGTTGCTTTGATGACGGGAAGTGGTCCGACAGTTTATGCTTTGTGTCGTTCGGAAAAAAAAGCCGACCGTCTGGTCAATAGTATGCGTGGTTTTTGTAAGGAAGTTTACAAAGTTCGTATTTTATAGAGGAAAGAGTCAAGTCATGAACTGCACCCCAAAAGTTGGACAGAAAAAATCTAACTTTTGGGGTGTTTTTGTATGAAATTGAGTTACGAAGAT
>CAKPVT010000068.1 GCA_934196125.1 uncultured Streptococcus sp.
AGGACTTAGTCCTGTGCAATACAGAACTAAATCCTTTCACTAATATTTTTTGTCCAACTTTTTGGGGTCAGTACATACCATCTCAGTCTTTTAGTTATTTTTCAGTTGTGATTTCAAATTTTGTTAAATAATTATCCTTTTGCAATTCACCTTTGAATTGATCACCGACTGTAAGGAATGGAAGACTGTCTGTTGTGTCAGTCGTTGCCTTAACTTTGTAAATTTCTCCAGATGAAGAAATGTAATAAACTGTTGAACCTGAAATCATCTGACTAGCTAATTTATCAACAACTCCAGTAATCACCTTAACTTTCTCAGCAGATTTGCCAGAATTCGTTGTGATACCAGATAAAGCTGATGTGTCAGAATCTGTGAATTTTGCAATCAAAGTCTCGATATCATTGTCAACGGTAACTTGTTGATAATCTTCAGCATCGACAATTGCATAGGATTTGACCAAACCAGCAGCATCTTTAAGAGAAACAAGATAGTAAGCTTTGCCGTCTAATTTTACAAGTGTCGGAGCTGTCGCTTCATAATGTTTTTCTTGAACTTCACCTTCTGCTGATTCTTGCGCAGCAGTTTCAGTTGCTGATGCTAATTTATAATTTGTCACTTCACGTGTTCTCATGTTAACCAAGATAAATCCAAGGTTTGATGAATCCGCAGTTGCTGATGTAATACCTGTATAAAGGTAAATATCTGAACCAATTGAAATATAATTGTAGATATCAGTTGTCTTTTTAACGCCAGTTTGACTGAAAACTGTGTTCCAGAAACCTTTTTGATAAGTGTAATAATCATCAACACGACTAATAACGTTATTAGCTGAGAAGACACGGTCAACCCAATCAGGAATATCCTTGAGGTCATAACGTTTCGTTTCACCTGTCACCGCATTAAGCAAAATAGCACCTGTCGGGTCGCTAGAACTTAACATGAATTTAGGTTTGTAAGTCGTTGCAACGTAGTAAGGATTGCCTTGGTCATCAACTTCAAATGATGGATCCCCAAAAATTGCAGTTGGATATTTTAAGCGCAAATAGCGGAGCGTATCATTGAAGAAGTACTCAGAATCAGAGTATTTCATTCCTTTATCAAGTTTGACAAGTTCAGCTTTACCAGTCGTTTGGTTGACTTTGACATAGTAACCAATACCTTCTTTGTGGTTAGAGAACCATTTCCAGAAAGATTTGTATTCAAGAGGTGAGACACGGTAGGGCTGCTCACCAATTGTCACTTGACGATAATCATCTGAAATGCCAAATTGAGAAACTTTATCAATGGTCCCAAGATAAGTATCGCCAATTTTCTTAGCTGATGAGCGGTCAAGCAAAGCTAAGTGCGAAATATCTGTTTCTGGGAAATCTGATGTGAAATCAGCATCTTTTATTTTAATAACGTTAGCGTAACTTTTTGCTCTGAACAATCGAGAGTTAAAGAAAGACGAAACGCTTAATAATAGAACAACCCCCACAATGACAGCACCGATAAGTGACAAGGTTTTACCATATTTTGGTGTTGGGATAGAGACGACTTTGCGCACACGTGTCCCAGGCATTTGAACAGTAACCTGCTGGAGTTTTCCTGTCAAAGACAACAAAAGTACAGCTCCAAAAGCTAGAGCCAAGCCTTCTAAGACAAATGCCCAAAAACCAGTACTAAGCGGGTTAAGTGGTGGCAAAAACATCCAATAACTAGCTAACATGACAATAAACCAGAGAGCTAGCAAACAATATGAAATTGTCTTTTTCATAAAATAATTCTTATATTTATATTAGCGGGTAGCTCCCGCTAGTATAAACCCTTTCTTTAATTATTTTTTAGATTTGTTTTATA